>JAGOVZ010000210.1 GCA_018060485.1 Ottowia sp.
CCCATGACCGACCAGAGCATCACGCGCCGAAACATCGGCGTTCTCACCGCCGCGCAGGCGCTCGGTGGCGCCAGCGCGCCCATCGTGATGTCGCTGGGCGGGCTGGTCGGCCAGCAGCTTGCCAAGGACTCGGCCTGGATCACCTTGCCCGTGAGCCTGTTCGGCCTGGGTCTTGCCATCGGCACCTTGCCTGCGGCGTTCATCATGCGGCGCCATGGCCGCCGCAACGGATACGTGGTCGGGGTCGGCTTCGGCGTGGCCTCGGGCCTGATCGCCGCGCTGGGCATCATGCTGGCCTCGTTCTGGATCTTCTGCGCCGGCACCTTCCTGGCGGGCTTCTACGGCGCGTATGTGCAGAGCTACCGCTTCGCAGCCGCCGACACCGCCGAGGACGCGCTCAAGGCCAAGGCGATTTCCTGGGTAATGGTGGGGGGTCTCGCGGGTGCCATCATCGGGCCGCAGTTGGTGATCTTCACGCGCGACGCGGTAGCGGGCACGCCCTACGTCGGCAGCTTCCTCAGCCAGGCGCTGCTGCCGCTGATCGCCCTGCCGATCTTGCTGATGCTGCGCACGCCGCGCCAGACCCCGGCCGAAGCCGCCGCCGACAGCGGCCGCACGGTGCTGCAGCTCCTGGCGATGCCGCGCTACGCGCTGGCCGTGGCCGCGGGCGTGGTGTCCTATGGGGTGATGGCGTTCGTGATGACCGCCGCGCCGGTGGCGATGGTCAACCACGGGCATTCGGTGGACAACGCCGCCCTGGGCATCCAGTGGCACCTGCTGGCGATGTTCGGGCCGAGCTTCTTCACTGGGCGGCTGATGGTGCGCTACGGCAAGGAGCGCGTGACCGCCGTGGGCATGGTGCTGCTCGCCGCCTCCGGGGTGGTGGCCCTGGGCGGGCTCGGCCTGTCCCACTTCTGGGGCTCGCTGGCGCTGCTGGGCATCGGCTGGAACTTCAGCTTCATCGGCGCGACGGCGGTGGTCACCGATTGCCACACCCCGGCCGAGCGCAGCAAGGCGCAGGGCATGAACGATTTCTTCGTCTTCGCCGCCACGGCGGCCGTGTCGTTCCTCGCGGGATCGATCCTGCACAGCTCGGGCTGGCAGGCGGTCAACTGGATGATCTTCCCGGCCCTGGCGCTGATCTTGGTGCCGCTGCTGTGGCAGACCGCGCGAAAGCCGGTGCGGCTAGGTCCGGGCTGATCGGGCCGATGCGGGAGGTGTTCCATCTAGCGGTCGCCTCAGGCGCTACATCACCTGCTTCCACCGCTGCAGCTTCGACAGCGCGTTGTCGTAGGCGGCGGAAGTGAAGGACTGGATCTTGCGCCGAGGGTCTTCATCGGCATCAACGGCGAAATGAGGGGCTTGACCTTCCAACAATGGGAAGCCCTACAGTGACTCCATCAATCTCATTCAAGGAGTTTTTCATGAGAGTCAACAAGTTCAGCCTGTTGTTCATTGCGGGCGCCGTCGTGGTCGCCATCGGCCTGATGGCCGTTCAGAAGAAGGTGGTCCCGTCGGGTGAAGTGATGCAGGCCAATGCGAGCGGAGATCACCAAGGGCACGCGATGCCCTCCAGCGCCTCGGCCAATGACAGCCCTTCCACGACCGCGTATCGCGCCGTGAACGACCAGATGCACGCGGGGATGGGAGCGCAGTTCACTGGCAACGCCGACGTCGATTTCATGCGCGGCATGATCCCGCACCACCAGGGCGCGATCGACATGGCCAAGGTGGCGTTGCAGTACGGCAAGGACCCGGAGGTCCGCAAGTTGGCTGAGGAGGTTATCTCTGCGCAGGAAGGCGAGATCGCCATGATGAATAAGTGGCTTGGAGAACGCGGCCAACAGGCGGCGACCGGCAGCTCGGGCGACGCCTCGACGACCGCCTACCGTGCCGGCAATGACCGCATGCACGCCGACATGATGATTGACTTCAGCGGCGATGCCGATGTGGACTTTATGCGCGGCATGATCCCGCATCACCAGGGCGCGATCGACATGGCCAAGGTGGCGTTGCAGTACGGCAAGGACCCGGAGGTCCGCGAGTTGGCTCAGGAGGTTATCTCTGCGCAGGAAGGAGAGATCGCCATGATGAAGAGCTGGCTTGCCGCTCGGGGAAAGTGAAGGCACGACCATGAACCAAGCCAGCACCCCGCGCATCATCATCTATAGCACTCCAGCCTGCCCGGACTGTCGGGTGCTGAAGGAGTGGCTGTCCCAGCAGAGCATCGTGTTTGAAGAACGCGACCTGACCGACCCGAAGATTTCTGCGGAAGCCAAGTCACGAACCGGCGTGCGCGTGGCTCCGATCACGCTCATCGGTAATGAGGTCTTCTATGGCACCTTTGCGAGCCAGAAGCCGGGGCTGATGAAGGCGCTCGGCCGTTCGACAAGTAGATGAAGGGTCTCAAGAAATACTTGGCCCGCGCTGCCGTCCAAGCTCCCAAGATACGCCGCCACCGCGCACCACGGCGGCGATATGCTGCCCCAGCCGCTGCTCGATCACCGGCCGCCACGGCACCAAGCTGAATCCCATGCCGTCGTCCAGCATCGCGTAGCGCCCGCTGGCGAGCATGACGCTGCGCCGGTAGATGCCAGCCACGCGCTGCCCGTCGGCCACCGGGCGATGCTCCAGGCCGGTTTCAGCGGCAATGCCCTTCGCGGCCTGTGCCAGTTCCCGGTTGCGCAGTGTGCCCAGCAGGTTGCGCGCCAGGATCACGCGCTGCCCGCGCCGCTCGGCCAGCCCCTGTTCGGCCAGGAAGTCGGCGCGCTGTTGCATGGCCTGTTTGGCCTCGCCACCAAAGCCCAGGTCGCCCAGGCCCGAGCCGCCGCCGATCAACTGCTGGTCGAGCCACGTGGCCCCGATCACGCGGGCCTGCCGCTCGATGGGCAAGTGCGATTTCAGCTCCACGGCCACGCCGCCCAGGCGCTGCGCGTCGTACTGGCGGCCACGCTCGGCCAGGTCGTCCGGCACCTTCCATAGCCCTTCGGCAACGCGCTCCACAATGCCGGCCCGACGCAGGGCCTCCAGCCGGCGGATGTGGGCGGCGACGACTTCTTGCGGGTCGCGTCCGGCCTTGGCCCGGCCCTGCCCGATCGCCAGGTGATGGTCAGTGCGGTACAGGCCATCGCTCGCCAGCGCGGCGATGTTCTTGTCGGCTGCGCGCACGTCGGCCGAGCCTTTCACCTCCACCACGGCGCCGCTCGGGTAGTTCGCCAGCTCGTCGCGGGCGTTGAGCGCGACGTAATGGGCCTTGCCGTCCACCCCGTCGATGACCAGATAGCCCCGGTCGCGCAGCTCGTCGGCCAGCCCCTTCGCGGCCACACGGCCGAGGATGGTTCGGCCATCGTCCCCCGGCTCGAACACGGCCAGCTCGCGCGGCTCGCCGCGCATGGCCCGCTGCACGGTGCGGATGATGTCGCCGCGCTCGCCCAGCGCGCGCAATGTCTTTTCCGCATCGGCATGGATGGCCCAGGTGCCGGGCTGCGTCTCGTCGGCCAGGCCCAGGCGCTGCAAGTGTTGCAGGCGGCCGATTAGCATCAGGCGTTGGCGCTGCAAGCGGGGGGCGTTGAACCTTTCGACGCGCACCAGGCCATCGCCGCCGGCCTCGCCTATCTCACGCTTGAGGGTGCGATCCAGGCTCGTCCACCGCTCTTGCTCCACCTCACGCTGCAAGGTCTGCTGGATCTCCAGTTCGGTGCGCGGCCCCAGCCATTCGGTCGCCAGCTCGGCGGCGCGATAGCGGAAGCCATCGGCGATGTAGTCGCCCGCGATGATGAGGTCTTTGCCGGTGTCGTCGCGCCCGCGCACGACGATGTGCGTGTGCGGGTTGTCGGTGTTCCAGTGGTTCACGGCCACCCAATCGAGGCCCGTACCCAGGTCGGCCTCCATGCGGCCCATGAGGTGCCGCGTGTAGGTGCGCAGGTCTTCCAGCTCCGCGCCATCCTCGGGCGAGAGGATGAAGCGGAAATGGTGCCGGTCGTCGGCGCAGCGTTCCTTGAAGGCGTCGAGATCGGCCACGTCTGTCTGCGGCCCGTAGGCTTGGCCCGGCTCGCCGTCGCGGCCCACGCCGTCGCGCTCGATGTAGCGCAGGTGCTTGGCGAGCGACTGCGGGCTGGCCCGCTGGTGGTTCACCAGCAGCGTCTTGATGGTCGCGCGCCGCGACATAGGCGTCAGCTTCGCCCCGGCGAAGCGTGCTGCCGTGTGGCCGCGCCCCAGGCGCGAGCCGGGCCGCTGGCCGGTGCCACTCGCCGATGCCGGACGGCGCACCGTGGACTTGCCGCTGCTGGCTTTGCCCGCCTGTTTGAGCACCTTGGAAACGAAGCTCTGCCCCTGGCCCTTGCCCCGGTTCTTCGGGGCGCTGGGGCGCACGCGGAAATCGTCGTCGCGGCGGTCGGTCATGGCTGCGCTCCCTGCAAGCTCTGGCGTGTCCTGTCGTGCGAAGCACGCGGACATGCCTGCATTGGCGCGACCTTCGCGCCGAACGCGGCACGGCGGCAAAGCCGCTCCGTGCCGCGCCACCCCCATGTGCAGACTGGCTTTCGACGCGGCCCGGTGCCGCGTCCTTTTGTCTTGCCTTCCGCCTTTGCCC
>JAGOVZ010000211.1 GCA_018060485.1 Ottowia sp.
GCCGCCGTGCAAGCCGGCTTGCCCGTCGGCCCGCTCGCGGTGCTGGACGAAACCGCGCTGTCACTCTCTGTCCATGTGCTTGATCAGACCCGCGCCGACTTCAAGACCGACGGCAAGGCCTACGACGCCACGCCCGGCGAACTGCTGGTCGAGCGCATGGTGAAGGAGTTGAAGCGCAACGGCCGCGCGGCCGGCGGCGGCTTCTACGACTACCCCAAAGGCGAGAAGAAGCATCTGTGGCCAGAACTGAAAGCGCTCTTCGAAAAGCCCGGCATCACATGGAACGTGCAGGACATCCAGGATCGCCTGCTCTACCGCCAGTCGGTGGAAACCGCGCGCTGCCTGGCCGAAGGCGTGCTGACCACCGTGCACGACGCCAACATCGGCAGCATCTTCGGCATCGGTTTCCCGGGCTGGACCGGGGGCGCCATGCAGTTCATCTACGGTCAGGGCATCGACAAGTTTGAGCAGCGTTGCGCGGAACTGGCCAGCAAGTACGGCGATGGGTTCAAACTCAACGATGACGTGAAAGCGGCGATTCGGCAGTTCGAGCCGAAGTATTGATCTGCCATCGTTTCGTTAACGGCGCAATAGGCGCATGAGCGTGTCCGTGCGCTCGATCAAGTCGGCCCGACCGCGCGCTGCCGCAAATCTGTCTTTGTCACGAGTGTCTGGTGCCTCACTATTGATGTCATACGACACTTGGGAAACGTCCATGGCTGGGCGCGTGAACCAAGCCACTGGGATTGGGGTGGCGAGTTGCGGCACGCTGGCCATCCTTGATTGCTATGGTCTGCTTGCGCCGCGTCACTGAAACGCCACCTCCGCAAAACTCCGCAACTTGCGGCTGTGCAGCCGGTCCAGCCCGTTTTCGCGCAGACGCTCGATGGCGCGGATGCCGATCTTCAGGTGCTGATTGACGCGCTCGCGGTAAAAGTGATTCGCCATGCCGGGCAGCTTGATTTCGCCATGCAGCGGTTTGTCGGACACGCACAGCAAGGTGCCGTAGGGCACACGAAAGCGGAAGCCGTTGGCGGCAATGGTCGCGCTTTCCATGTCGAGCGCGACGGCGCGTGATTGCGAGAAGCGGCGTTGCGGCGCGCCGGCGCCCAGCAGTTCCCAGTTGCGGTTGTCGGTGGTGGCGACGGTGCCGGTGCGCAGCACGCGTTTCAGGGCGTCGTCCTTCAACCCGGTGACGTCGGCCACCGCATCCTGCAGGGCGATTTGCACTTCGGCCAGCGCGGGCACGGGGATCCACAGCGGCAGATCTTCGTCGAGCACGTGGTCTTCGCGCACGTAGCCGTGGGCCAGCACGTAGTCGCCCAGTTGCTGGCTGTTGCGCAAGCCGGCGCAGTGGCCGACCATGATCCACGCGTGCGGGCGCAGCACGGCGATGTGGTCGGTGATGGTCTTGGCGTTGCTGGGGCCGACGCCGATGTTGACGAAGCTGATGCCGCTGCGGTCCGGCCGCACCAGGTGATACGCCGGCATTTGCGGCAGGCGCGGCGGCGGCGTGCCACCTTCGTCGCCGCCGCCCAGCCCGGCGCGGCGCGTGATGACGTTGCCCGGTTGCACGAAGGCGCTGTAGGGGCTGTCCGCGTTCTGCATTTCCATCTGGCCGAGCGCGATGAACTCGTCGATGTAGAACTGGTAGTTGGTGAACAGCACGAAGTTCTGAAAATGCTCGGGCGAGGTGCCGGTGTAGTGGCGCAGGCGGTGCAGCGAGTAGTCGACGCGCGGCGCGGTGAACAGCGCCAGCGGCTCAGGGTCACCCGGCGCCGTGGTGTGCGTGCCGTTGGCGATGCGGTCGTCCATCGCCGTCAGGTCGGGCAGGTCGAACACATCAGGCAGGCATTGGCGCTGCGCGGCGCTGAGCGATCCTTCAAAGTGCTCGTCCTCCGCCAGTGCGAAGGGCAGCGGAATCGGCTTGCTGCTGGTGCCCACTTCGAGCGTGGCGCCGTGGTTCGCGAGCAATTGGCGGAACTGCTCCAGATCGTAGTCGGCAAACAGGTCGGGGCGTGTCAGGGTGGTTTCGTAGTGGCCGGCGTGCGAGACAAAGCCGTAGGCCAGGCGCGTGTCGGGGTGGCGCCCGTGCGGCACGTGCAGGCGCACAAAGGGGTAGAAGGCGCGCACGCGGGTCAGCGGGCCCTGGGGTTCGGCTGGCCCCGCGATGTAGGCCGCCAGCGCGTTGCGCAGGTGGGCGCAGCCGGCGTCGTAGATGCGGCGCACCTGGGCCAGCGCGGCGTCGGCATCGGTGAAGGGCGCGGGGGGCTGAAAGGGGGGCAGCGAGATCATGAGCCATTGTCCACGGCGCGCATCGCCTGCGTGTGACGGGCGGCGGGTGGCTGCGGTGCTGGACGGAGATTTGTGAATCAAATCGGCCGCCAGCGCTTGCAGAACAAGCGCAAGCAGCTATAAAAATCGTTGCAAACCAGGTGGCACAACGCTCAGCCCTAGGACGGCGTGGCTTGGGTAGTGCGTCCTACGGCGCATCGCCGGCACGACAATATGATGGGTGCTGGCGCCGATTGCTGCGTTTTGCATAGCTGCTGGCGCCGTCTGAGCATGCGCCAGAACCCGATTTGATTCCCATGTCCCAGAACAAACCTGTCCCCGCGCCGGAGCGCGTGGTGCTGCGCCGGCGCTTGGCGGTGCTGATGTGGCGCGCGGTGGCGGTGCTGGGTCTGACGCTGGGGCTGCTGGGCGTGGTGCTGCCCGTGGTGCCCACGGTGCCGTTTCTCATTCTGTCGGCCTGGGCGGCGAGCAAGGGTTGGCCGGCGTTTGAGATCTGGCTGCTGAACCACCGTATGTTCGGGCCGCCGATCGTGCAATGGCGTGAGCGCGGCGCCGTGCCACGTCGCGCCAAATGGTTCAGCACGCTGATGATGGCCGCCAGCGGCATCTGTATGCAGTTTTTCACCGGCATTCCGCTGTGGCTGCGCGTCGCCGTGCCGGCGGTGATGCTGGCGGTGGCGATCTGGCTGTGGCTGCGGCCGGAAGAATGACGCTCCCCCTGTGGCGCCAGCGGCGCCTTCCCCAGGGCACAACGCTGGCGCTCGGGGAGAACCGGAGCGCGGCGCTTCCGAATGGCCTGCTCTGCGGCCCTTTGTTTTTTTGTGACTGCGAACGCCGACTCTTTTAATGCCTGAATCTGTTGCCCGATCCGCAGCGAAGAGTCCGCGCGCCTTGAGCGGGCTGCTGCCGTTTCTGCGCCCGTATCGCGTGCGCGTCGCCCTGGCGCTGCTGTTTCTGGTCGGCGCGGCGGCGGCCACGCTGGCTTTGCCGCTGGCGCTGCGCTCACTGATCGACGGCGGACTGGTGAGCGCCGACCCGGGCGCGCGGGTGATGGCATTGCGCGAGCACTTCGTGGCGCTGTTCGGCGTGGGCGTGGCGCTGGGCGTGTTCTCGGCGCTGCGCTTTTACATGGTGAGCTGGCTGGGCGAGCGCATCACGGCCGACTTGCGCAACGCGGTGTACGCGCACGTGGTGCGGCAAAGCCCTGAGTTCTTCGAAACCACGCAGACCGGCGAAGTGCTGAGTCGCCTGACCACCGATACCACGCTGGTGCAGACGGTGGTCGGCTCGTCGCTCAGCATGGGGCTGCGCAACATGGTGATGGGCGTGGGTGCGCTGGCCATGCTGGTCATCACCAACCCGCGCGTGATGCTGCCGGTGATGGGCATGCTGGCGCTGATCGTGTTGCCGAGCGTGTACGTGGGCCGGCGCGTGCGGCGCCTGTCGCGCGCCAGCCAGGACCGCGTGGCCGACGCCAGCGCCATCGCCGCCGAGGTGCTGAACGCCATTCCCGTGGTGCAAAGCTACACGCAGCAGCGGCGCGAATCGGCGCGCTTTGAGGCGGCGACCGAGCGCGCGTTCGACACCGCCGTGCGGCGCACGCGCGTGCGTTCGGTGCTGGTGGCGTTCATCATCAGCGCGACGTTTGGCGCGCTGCTGTGGGGCTTGTACCAAGGCACGCAGGCGGTGCTGCGCGGCGACATCACGGCCGGCCACCTGGGGCAGACGGTGCTGTACGTGATCGTGCTGGTCAGCTCGGTGGCGGTGCTGTCGGAGGTGTATGGCGAGGTGCTGCGCGCCGCAGGTGCGACCGAGCGGCTGATGGAACTGCTGCATGCGCGCTCGCCGGTCGATGAGCCGGCGCGGCCGGTGGCGCTGCCGGCGGCGCAAGGCGGCTCATCGGTGCGCTTCGATCACGTCACTTTTCACTACCCCTCGCGCCCGGCGCAGGCGGCGCTGCGTGACTTTTCATTGGACGTGCGGCCAGGTGAAACGGTGGCGCTCGTGGGTCCGAGCGGCGCGGGCAAGAGCACGGTGCTGCAACTGCTGCTGCGCTTTTACGACGCGCAGCAAGGCGTGGTCAGCGTGGATGGGGTGCCGGTGAATGCGGTGCCGCTGGATGAACTGCGCGGGCGCATCGGCATCGTGCCGCAAGACAGCACGGTGTTCTCGGCCTCGGCGATGGACAACATCCGCTATGGGCGACCTGATGCTGGCGACGATGAGGTGTTCGCAGCGGCACGTGCGGCGTTTGCGGATGA
>JAGOVZ010000048.1 GCA_018060485.1 Ottowia sp.
GGTAGAGCGTGTGCAGAATTTCCTCGGCTTCTTCATCGGGCTCTTCATCGCCAAACTCGCCCGCGATGACGGCGCCGTTGCAGACGTAGTAATTGACGTAGGACGAGACGAAATCGTGCGTCTTGATGCGCGGCTCTTCCGGCTCGGGCAGCACCACCAGTTGCAGTTTTCGCCCCTGTGGGTCGGTGGCGGCGGCCAGGATGTCGTGGGTCTGGAAGGCGGCGACCGATCACGGGTCGCGCCGGTCGATTTCTTCGCCCATCTGCATCACGATTTGCCCCGGCTTGACGAAACGCGCCAGCGCGTCAATGTGGTAGTCGGTGATGTCGGCGCCCTTGATGCCCGGCGCCCAGATGATTTTTTGCGCGCCCATCGTGTCCAGCAGCAGGCGCTCGACTTCGGCCTTGCCGCCTTTGTTGCGGTTGGGGTTGACGAAGCTGCTTTCGTGCGCAATCAGCGTGCCGTGGCCGTCTGTCTTTACCCCGCCGGCTTCGCCCACCAGGCCGGTGTTGAACACGGGCAGGCCGAGCCGCTGGGCCACGCGCGCGGCGATCTGGCCGTCGTTGCCGTGGACCTGCTTGTTGCCCCAGCCGTTGAAGTTGAACTGGGTGACGGCGATGCCGCCCTTGCCGTTGACGACGAAGAAGGGGCCCAAGTCGCGGCACCACAGGTCGTCGGTCGGCACGTCCCACAGCTCGACGGCCCGCGAGACGCGCTTGCGGATGGCGCGGTGGTGGCTTGCGGCGGCCAGCATCACCACCGGCTCGAATTCGGCGATAGCGTGGGCGATCTTCGCGATGCTGCCTTGCAGGTCGTGCAGAAAATCGGCGTCGTCATGAATGGCGCGGTTGACGGGCCATTGCATGAGGGTGCGCTCGTGCGGGTCGGTTTCTTCGGGGTAGCGGTAGCCGGCGGCGCGGGCCGACGTGGCGGCCATGGTCGGGAGCGGCAGCAGCGACAGGCCGCCCAGCGCGGCGGCGGATTGAACCAGGGTGCGACGGGTCATCATGGGAAGTCTCCGTTTGGTTTGCGTCATGAGCCAACAGAAAAGGGCTCACCTGCACGCCATGAGCCAAGGCGTGAGTGTGACGCACCATTCGGTGCGCGGCGCGCGTCAAAAGAAGCTTGCTTGCGGTCGCACACTGTCGCCGGCCGCAAAGTCGTGTCGAGCGTCGCAGAGACTCGGCGCCCTACGGCGCGTCAAACCTCAAGCGTCGATGTTCACCGCCCGCAGCGCATTCGTCTCGATGAAGTCGCGCCGCGGCTCGACCTCATCGCCCATCAGCGTGGTGAACACGCGGTCGGCTTCGATGGCGTCGTCGATCTGCACGCGCAGCAGGCGGCGCACGGTGGGATCCATGGTGGTTTCCCACAGCTGCTCTGGGTTCATCTCGCCCAGGCCCTTGTAGCGCTGGCGCGTGGTGGTGCGTTCGGCTTCGGCGATGAGCCACTTCATGGCGGCGCGGAAGCTGTCCACGCGCTCCTCGCGCATGCGCTCGCCTTCACCGCGCGTGACCTTGGCGCCTTCGCCCAGCAAATCCTTGAAGGTGTGCGCGGCCTCGGCCAGCGCGGCGTAGTCGGCGCCGTGCACGAAGTCTTGCGTGATGACGCTGCTCTTGATGTTGCCGTGGTGGCGGCGGCTGATGCGCAGGATGGGCTTGTCGGTGCGGGCGTCGAATTCGCTCGACACCTGCGGCGCGCTGCCGTTGGCCTGCATGTCCGCCAGCCGCTGCTGCAGGGCGACGGCGCTGGCTTCGGCGGCTTCCACGGTGTCCAGATCCAGCGCCACGCTGTCGGCAATGGCGCGCAGGGCTTCGCCGTCCATGTAGGCGGACAGGCGCTCGATGCCGCTTTCGGCGATCTGGTGCTTGCGCGCCAGCTCGGCCAGCGTCTCGCCGGTGAAGACCTGCGGCGTGGGGCCGCCGGTGTGGATGGCGGCGTCTTTCAGCGCCACGCGCAGCAAAAATGAATCCAGGGCGCTGCCGTCTTTCAGATACAGCTCTTCCTTGCCGGCCTTGACCTTGTACAGCGGCGGCTGGGCGATGTAGATGTGGCCGCGCTCGACCAGCTCGGGCATCTGGCGGTAGAAAAAGGTGAGCAGCAGCGTGCGGATGTGCGCGCCGTCCACGTCGGCATCGGTCATGATGATGATGCGGTGGTAGCGCAGCTTGTCGACGTTGAAATCGTCGGTGTTGCTCTTGCCCGAATCGATGGCGGTCTTGCCGATGCCGGTGCCAAGCGCCGTGATGAGTGTGACGATTTCGTTGCTGGTCAGCAGCTTTTCGTAGCGTGCACGCTCGACGTTCAAGATCTTGCCGCGCAGCGGCAGGATGGCCTGGAACTTGCGGTCGCGCCCCTGCTTGGCCGAGCCACCGGCCGAGTCGCCCTCGACGATGTAGATCTCGCACAGCGCCGGGTCTTTTTCCTGGCAGTCGGCCAGCTTGCCGGGCAGGCCGAAGCCGTCGAGCACGCCCTTGCGCCGCGTCATTTCGCGCGCCTTGCGGGCGGCTTCGCGCGCGCGGGCGGCTTCGACGATCTTGCCGCAGATGATCTTGGCGTCTTGCGGGCGCTCTTCCAGGTATTCGGTCAGCGTGCGGGCCACGATGTCTTCGACCGGCGCGCGCACTTCGCTGCTGACGAGCTTGTCCTTGGTCTGGCTTGAGAACTTGGGCTCGGGCACTTTCACGCTCAGCACGCAGCACAGGCCTTCGCGCATGTCGTCGCCACTGACTTCGACCTTGGCTTTCTTGGCCAGCTCGTTGGCTTCGATGTACTTGCCGATGACGCGCGTCATGGCCGCGCGCAGGCCGGTCAGGTGCGTGCCGCCGTCGCGCTGCGGGATGTTGTTGGTGAAGCACAGCACCTGCTCGCTGTAGGCATCGTTCCACTGCATCGCCACCTCGACGCCAATCTCGGTGCCGGGGATGCCGCCATAGGTGTCGGCCGGCCGCGTGCCGGTGGCGTAGAAGGCGTTGGGGTGCAGCACCTTCTTGCTGCCGTTGATGAATTCGACAAAGCCCTTGACGCCGCCGGCGCCGGAGAAATCGTCTTCCTTGCCGGTGCGCTCGTCGAGCAGGCGGATGCGCACGCCGTTGTTCAGAAAGCTCAGCTCGCGCAGGCGCTTGCTCAGGATTTCGTAGTGGAAATCGCTGTTTTCCTTGAAGATGTCGGTGTCGGGCAGGAAGTGAACCTCGGTGCCGCGCTTGTCGGTGTCGCCGGTGATCTTCATCGGCGAAACTTCGACGCCGTTGACGACTTCGATCAGGCGGTCCTGCACGAAGCCGCGGGAAAATTCCAGCTCGTGCTTCTTGCCTTCGCGCCGCACGATCAGGCGCAGCTTGACGGAAAGCGCATTCACGCAGCTCACGCCCACGCCGTGCAGGCCGCCCGAGACCTTGTAGCTGTTCTGGTTGAACTTGCCGCCGGCGTGCAGCTCGGTCAGCGCGATCTCGGCGGCCGAGCGCTTGGGCTCGTGCTTGTCGTCCATCTTCACGCCGGTGGGGATGCCGCGGCCGTTGTCGACCACGCTGATCGAGTTGTCGGTGTGGATGGTGACGACGATGTCGTCGCAATAGCCGGCCAGTGCCTCGTCGATCGAGTTGTCGACCACCTCGAACACCAGGTGGTGCAGGCCGGTGCCGTCGCTGGTGTCGCCGATGTACATGCCCGGGCGCTTGCGCACCGCCTCCAGGCCTTCCAGGATCTGGATGGCGCCTTCGCCGTAGCCGCCAGCGTTGGCGGGGGTTTGGGAGTCGGGCGTGGGGGCGTCGGTCATGAAGTCTTCCGGGCAGCTGCTTTTAAATGAAAAATGCCTTCAGCGCTTGACTGGCAAGCGCGAGCAGCTATCAAAAACATAGTGTCTGTCGATGGCGCATCAAATGCGCATCGGCATCACCACATACTTGAAGTTGGTGTCGTCGGGCAGGGTTACAAGGGCCGAGCTGTTGGCGTCCTGCAGCTCGATCTTGATCATTTCCTGCTGGCTCATGTTGGCCAGCGCGTCGATCAAATAGGTGACGTTGAAGCCGATCTCGATGGCGTCGCCGCCATAGTCGATGTCGAGTTCGTCCACCGCCTCTTCCTGCTCGGCGTTGTTCGACGCCACGCGCAGCGTGCCGGGCTCGAAATTCAGACGCACGCCCTTGAATTTCTCGCTGGTCAAAATCGCGGTGCGTTGCAGGCTGGCCAACAGCGGCGCGCGGCCCAGTGTGACGCTGTTCTTGTGGTTCTTGGGGATGACGCGGTTGTAGTCGGGGAACTTGCCTTCGACCAGCTTGGTGACGAACTCCATGGCGCCAAAGCTGAACTTGGCCTGGTTGGGCGCAAACTGCATCTCGATCATCGGCGCGTCCTGGCCTTCAGGCACGCTGGCGTCGGACAGCAGGCGCTGCAACTCGATCACGGTCTTGCGCGGCAGGATGACTTCCTGCTTGTTCGGCACGTCGGTATCGAGCTTGGCGCTGGAAAACGCCAGCCGGTGACCGTCGGTCGCCACCAGGCTGAGCTGGCGCCCTTCGGCCACGAACAGGATGCCGTTCAGGTAGTAGCGGATGTCGTGCACCGCCATGGCAAACGCCACCTGGTCGAGCAGGTTCTTCAGCGTTTTTTGCGGCACTTTGAAGGCGGTGCCGAAGCTGGGGGCTTCCTGCACCAGCGGGAAGTCTTCGGCCGGCAGCGTCTGCAGCGTGAACTTGGATTTGCCGCCCTTGAGGATCAGCTTGGACGCCTGCGATTCCAGGCTCACCGTCTGGTCGGCCGGCATGGTGCGCAGGATGTCGATCAACTTGCGCGCGCCCACGGTGGTGGAAAAGTTGCCGCTGTCGCCGCCCAGTTGCGCCGCGGTGCGGATCTGGATTTCAAGGTCGCTGGTGGTCAGCTGCACCGTCTCGCCGCTTTTGCGCAGCAGCACGTTGGCCAGCACCGGCAGCGTGTGGCGACGTTCGACAATGCCCGCGACCGACTGCAGCGCCGACAGCAGCTGGTTTTGGGTGGTCTTCAGAACAATCATGTCTTCCTCTTGATTTCCGTCTTTTCTGGCGCGCGGCGCGTGATTTGAAGCGGCCCATGAGGCAGCGGCGTGTTGCGCGCAGGCAACCCCGTATTGTCGCCGCTTTTGGGGCCGTTCCGGCCCAGCTGGCCTCAGCCTTTCAGGGTCTGCTCCAGCACGTGCAGCTGCTGGTTCAGCTCGGTCAGTTGCTGGCGCTCGCCGGCGATCTTGCGCACGGCGTGCAGCACCGTGGTGTGGTCGCGCCCGCCAAACAATTCGCCGATTTCGGGCAGGCTTTTTTGCGTCAACTCCTTGGCCAAGTACATGGCGATCTGGCGCGGCCGGGCAATGCTGGCCGGGCGCTTCTTGCTGTACATGTCCGAGACCTTGATCTTGTAGTAGTCGGCCACGGTTTTCTGGATGTTCTCGACGCTGATCTGGCGGTTCTGGATCGACAGCAGGTCGCGCAGCGCCTCCTTGGCCAAGGCGATGGAAATCTCTTTCTGGTTGAAGCGCGAATAGGCCAGTATCTTGCGCAGCGCGCCCTCCAGCTCGCGCACGTTCGAGCGCACGTTTTTGGCGACGAAAAACGCCACTTCTTCAGGCATCTCGGCACCTTCGGCGGCTGCCTTGCTGACCAGAATCGCCACGCGCATTTCCAGCTCGGGCGGCTCCAGCGCCACCGTCAGGCCCGAATCGAAGCGCGACACCAGGCGCTCATGAATGTCGGCCAGCCCCTTGGGGTAGGTGTCGCTGGTCATGATGATGTGGCTCTTCTTGGCCAGCAGCGCTTCGAAGGCGTTGAAGAACTCTTCCTGCGTGCGGTCCTTGTTGGCAAAGAACTGCACGTCGTCGATCAGCAGCAGATCCAGCGAGTGGTAACGGTCCTTGAACTGGTCGAAAGTCTTGCGCTGATAAGCCTTGACCACATCCGACACAAACTGCTCGGCATGGATGTAGAGAACTTTGGCGCCCGGCCGCGCCTGGACCAGCTGATTGCCCACCGCGTGCATCAGGTGCGTCTTGCCCAAACCGACGCCGCCGTAAATGAACAGCGGGTTGTACAACTGGCCCGGCGCGCCCGCCACGTGCAGCGCCGCAGCGCGCGCCATGCGGTTGGCAGAGCCTTCGACCAGGGTGTCAAACGTCAGCGCGCCATTCAGGCGGCTGCGAAAAGCGCCGGATGCCGACGCCTCTTCGTCGGGCGCGGGCGCCGCCATGGGCTCGGCAGGTGGCGCCGTCGGCGCCGCTTCTGCGGGCGATGGAAATTCAGAAAGCGTAGGTTTGACGGGCGTTGCGCGGGGGGCAAGCGCTAACTCAACGTCGACACGCTGACCGTGCAGCGACTCCAGAATCCCCGCGATGCGCGCGCCGTACTGGGCGCGAATCCAATCGAGCTTGAAGCGGTTGCCGACGAACAGCGTCAGCTTGGACTGATCGGCCGCCACCCGCGCCGTCAGGGGCTTGATCCAGGTATTGAACTGCTGCTGCGGCAATTCTTGCGCCAGCACATCCAGGCAGGCGGGCCACAGGTTCTGGCCTGCATCGGCCGCCACGTCGGCGGAAATTTCAGTCTGCATGAAGGGGTTTGACCTTGTGGATAAGCGATGCCGCCGAAGCCGGCTGATTGTAGGCGGCAAGGCCATTATCCACAAGGCCGGCCGCGGGCTGCGCGGGTGCTTTGCGGCATCCAGCGGCTGCGGCCAAACTCCTGCAATGAGGCTGTCTTGGACTTATCGCCAAGATTTGCGATAATGCCGGGTTTTCCTTGCTCTGTTGACTTTCGGTCCGGTCAGGTGGCTGGTGGGCCGGTCAAACGCGCGGTGGGCGGCTTTTTGCCACAGCCACCGCGCCCGGCGAACGCCATGCACAGTCAGCGAGCCCATCCCACCATTTGCCCTAAGGACGATTTGTCATGAAACGCACTTACCAACCCTCCAAGACGCGTCGCGCACGCACCCACGGTTTCCTGGTCCGCATGAAGACGCGCGGCGGCCGCGCGGTCATCAACGCGCGCCGTGCCAAGGGCCGCAAGCGTCTGGCTGTCTGAGCCCCGGCGCAGCCGTCGGCGTGGGTGATGCGGTCGGCGCCGACACGCGCGCTGTCGCCCTGCGCCATCTGCGCACACGCGATCAGTTTCAGGCGCTGTTGTCGGAACGCCCCGTGGCGCGCACCGCTCACTTTGTGTTGCATCGCTTGCGACCCGAGCTGGCCGACGCTGGCGCTGCGGCGCGCACGCGGCTTTTCTGCGCCGCTGAAGTCGCCTGGATCGGCGCCATGGTGCCCAAGCGTTGGGCACGCCGGGCCGTCACGCGCAATGCCATTCGCCGCCAGATCTACGCCGTGACAGGCAGCCTGCAGCCGCCATTGCCGGCCGCCGTGCACTTGGTGCGTTTGCGCGCCGCGTTCGCGCCGGCGCAGTTTCCAAGCGCCAGTTCCGCCGCGCTGAAGCAAGCCGTGCGCGCTGAATTGCTCGACTTGTTCGCGCAACCTGAAAGGCGCGCCTGATGCGTGCGTTGCTCGTCGGCGTGGTCAAAGGCTATCGCCTGCTGCTCTCGCCCTGGCTCGGCTCGGCCTGCCGCTTCGAGCCCACCTGCTCGCTGTACGCCATTGGCGCGCTCGAACGCCACGGCGCGTTGGCTGGCAGCTACCTGACGCTGCGCCGCCTGGCGCGCTGCCACCCGTGGTGCGAGGGCGGCTGCGACCCGGTGCCCACGCAAGCGCCCGGACTTTTCACCGGTTTGATCGGCGCCAAGCGATCCGACCCGCATTCCCCTCGTCAGCCGTCATGAACGACATTCGCCGCACCATTCTCTGGGTGATCTTTGCCTTCTCGCTGGTCATGCTGTGGGACCAATGGCAGGTCTACAACGGCCACAAGGCCACCTTCTTCCCGAGCGCCTCCAACGTGGCTGCGCGCGCCAGCGCACCGGCTTCTGCTGCTGCCTCGGCCACCCCACCAGCCGCCAGTGCCACGGCCGTGCCCGCCGCCACCAGCACTTCTGCGCCGCCTTCTGGCGCGCCTGCCGCCGCAGCGTTGCCGCGCGAGCGCATCGAGGTGCAGACCGACGTGCTCAAGCTGGTGTTCGACACCGAGGGCGGCGCCATCGTCAAGAGCGAGTTCCTCAAGTACGACGAAACCGGCCAGACCAACCAGCCTTTCGTGCTGCTCGACACCAGCGCCAACCGCGTCTATCAGGCCCAGTCGGGCCTGATTGGCGGGCCCTTCCCCACGCACAAGACGCCGATGAAGTTCAGCGGCGAGCGCAGTCTGGCCGATGGCGCCAACGAGCTGGTGCTGCGCTTCGAATCGCCCGAGCAGGGCGGCGTGCGCCTGATCAAGACCTACACGCTCAAGCGCGGCGCCTACGTGATCGACGTGCGTCACGAAGTGGTCAACCAGAGCGGCCAGGCCATCAACCCGCAGCTGTACGTGCAACTGGTGCGCGACGGCAACAAGCCGCCGGGCGAGTCGTCGTTTTATTCCACCTTCACCGGCCCGGCGTTCTACACCGACGCCAAGAAGTTCCAGAAGGTCGAATTCAGCGACATCGAAAAGAACAAGGCCGAGTTCGTCACCTCTTCGCCCGACGGCTGGGTCGCCATGGTGCAGCACTACTTCGCCAGTGCCTGGCTGCTGCCCGACGGCAAGCCGCGCGAGTACTTCGCGCGCAAGATCGACCAGAACCTTTACGCGGCCGGCATGATCACGCCCATCGGCGCGATCGCTCCGGGCGCCACGGCGGCTGTCGACGCGCGCCTGTTCATCGGCCCGCAGGAAGAGAAGGTGCTGGAAAGCATCGCCCCCGGCTTGGAGCTGGTGAAGGACTACGGCTTCTTCACCATTCTGTCCAAGCCGCTGTACTGGCTGCTCGACAAGCTGCACGGCTTCATCGGCAACTGGGGCTGGTCCATCGTCGCGCTGGTGGTGCTGCTGAAAATTGCCTTCTACTGGTTCAACGCCAAGGCCTATCAGAGCATGGCCAAGATGAAGGCCATCAACCCCAAGGTGATGGACATGCGCGAGCGCTACAAGGACAACCCGCAGCAGATGCAGCAGGAGATGATGCGCATCTACCGCGAGGAAAAGGTCAACCCGATGGGCGGCTGCCTGCCGATCCTGATCCAGATTCCGGTGTTCATCGCGCTCTACTGGGTGCTGCTGTCGTCGGTCGAGATGCGCGGCGCGCCGTGGATTCTGTGGATCAAGGACTTGTCGGTGCGCGACCCGTACTTCATCCTGCCCATCGTGATGACGCTGACCACGCTGCTGCAGACCGCGCTCAACCCGCTGCCGCCCGATCCGATGCAGGCCAAGCTGATGTGGTTCATGCCGCTCATCTTCAGCGTGATGTTCTTCTTCTTCCCGGCCGGCCTGGTGCTGTACTGGATCACCAACAACATCCTGACCATCGCGCAGCAGTGGGTCATCAACACGCGCATGGGCGTGCCGCCGCAGTTCAACTTACCCAAGTTCAACTGACGTCGGCCCCGAGCTGCGCGCACCCCTGATAAGGCTCGCTTCGGCGAGCTTTGTTTTTCATAGCGCCTCGCGCTTGTCTACCAAGCGCTGCAGGCCGTTTTGACCTGAATTCAGCGACACAAGCGATGCGCGACGAGCGCCACCAGCGCACCCGCGGCGGGGGTAGAAACACCGGCGCACCCGGCGCCAACTTTATGTAGCATCGGCCCTTTCCAACTTTCGTTGAAAAGGAATTCCGATGGCTCGCATGAACTTTGCCCGCAGCGCCCTGGCCGTGACTGCACTGGCCGCCGCCGGCCTTACGCACGCCGCCACGCTGCGCATCGCCGGCGCCAACGACATCCTCACATTCGACCCCGCCGGGCAGAACCACCAGACCACGCTTGCCTACCAGCAGATGGTGTACGAGAGCCTGATCCGCTACGACGAGAAGTACCAGATCGTGCCGTCGCTGGCCACCAAGTGGAACTTCGTGTCGCCCACGCAATTGCGCTTCGAACTGCGCAAGGGCGTCAAATTTCACGATGGCGCGCCCTTCACCGCCGACGACGTGGTGTTCTCGCTCACGCGCACCATGACGCCGCCGTCCAATCTGACCTCGGCCACGCAAAGCGTCAAGGAAGTCAAGAAGGTCGACGACCACACGGTCGACGTCATCCTGAAAGGCCCGAGCCCCGTGGTGCTGCGCGAGCTGGTCGAGGCGCGCATCATGAACAAGGCCTGGGCCGAGAAGAACAACGCCACCAAGGCGCAGGACTACAAGGCCAAGGAAGAGAACTTCGCCTCGCGCAACGCCAACGGCACCGGCCCGTTCACGCTGGTCGGCTGGCAGCCCGACACCAAGACCACGCTCAAGAAGAACCCCAACTGGTGGGACAAGCCCAAGGGCAACATCGACGAGATCGTCTTCACGCCGATCAAGTCGGCCGCCACGCGCTCGGCCGCGCTCATCTCGGGCCAGGTCGACATGGTGGTTGACCCACCCGTGCAGGATCTGGAACGCATCAAGCGCGACCCCAACATCCACGTCATCGAGGGGCCGGAAAACCGCACCATCTTCTTCGGCTTCGACCAGTTCCGCGACGAGCTGATGGGCTCCAACATCAAGGGCAAGAACCCGCTGAAAGACAAGCGCGTGCGCCAGGCGCTGTACCAGGCGGTCGACATGGCCGCCATCGAGAAAACCGTGATGCGCGGCCTGGGCAAGCCCACCGGCACCATGATCGCGCCGATGGTCAACGGCTGGACCAAGGAACTGGGCGCGCGCGCGTCCAAATACGACGTCAACGCGGCCAAGAAACTGCTGGCCGACGCCGGTTACCCGCAAGGCTTCGAGCTGACGCTGGACTGCCCGAACGACCGCTATGTGAACGACGAGGCGATCTGCCAGGCCGTGACCGCGATGTGGACGCGCATCGGCGTCAAGACCAAGTTGCAGACCAACCCGATGTCGATCCACTCGGCCAAGATCCAGAAGTTCGACGTCAGCGCCTACATGCTGGGCTGGGGCGTGGCCACGTTCGACGCGCTGTATTCGCTCGATTCGCTCATCAGCACGGTGGACCCGAAGGGCGGCGCGGCCGGCAACTTCAACTGCGGCCGTATGAGCAACCCGACGGTCGACAACCTGATCCAGCAGATCAAGACCGAGATGGACGAGAAAAAGCGCAACGACATGATCCACGAGGCGCTGCAGATCGTGAAGAACGACTACAACTACCTGCCGCTGCACGACCAGATTCGCCCCTGGGCCATGCGCAAGGGCGTGACCACGCTGCACCGCGCGGACGATCGGCCGATGCCGCAGTGGACAAGTATCAAGTGACATCCCCCTGAGCGCCTGACGGCGCTTCCCCCTTCTCTCGCTGCGCGGGAAGGGGGACGCCGCTGGTCGCCGGGGAAACCCCGGCTCGGGCGGCCCGCGCATGGCCTGCTCCGCGGCCTTTTGAATTTGCTGACGCTATTGATTTAGAAGCTGCTTGCGCTTGATAGGCAAGCGCTGGAGCCTGTTTCAACCAAGAAAACTCCCTCTCCCTGTGGGAGAGGGTAGGGGTGAGGGCCGGCGGCGTGTCCTGCGTCCTGAAAGTCTCTCGAAAACCCGACACGTCGGCACCGGGGTTCTTCACGCGCGCAATTCGTTCACTCGCAGCTTGCCACCTTGCATCACCAGCGGAATCCGCTCGCCCTGACCCGTCAGGCACGCCAGGTCGGCGAGCGGGTTGCCATCGACCAGCAGCAAATCCGCGCGCGCGCCAGCCGCGATTTCGCCGATCACGCCGACTTGATTCAACAGCTCGGCCCCGATCAGCGTCGCGCTTTGCAGCACTTCGAGATTCGACTGCACCTGCGCGCGGATCAGGAATTCTTCGCTCTGCAGACCGTGTGAGGCGCCGAGCAAATCGGTGCCAAAGGCCATCCTCACCCCAGCGGTTTTCAGAATCTCCAGCGACTTCAACCCGGCCGCGCGGACCTGCTCGATCTTTGCCACGCTCTCCGCACCCAAACCCAGGCGCACGCCGTCGCGCGCCAGCGCTTCGTACGTGATGAGCGTCGGCACCGCGAACGCGCCGCGCTCGGCCATCAGCGCGGCGGTGGGCGCGTCGATCAGGTTGCCGTGCTCGATGCTGCGCACGCCGCATTCCACCGCGCGGCGAATCGCTTCGGGCGTGTACGCGTGCGCCAGCACATAGGTGTGGCGCGCGGCGGCTTCATCGACGATGGCGCGCGTTTCTTCCAGCGAATAGCCGAGCGCGTTCACCGGGTCGGTGGGCGACGCCACGCCGCCGCTCGACATGATCTTGATCTGGTCGGCGCCCATCTGCAGCAGCTCGCGCACGGCGCGCCGCACGGCGTCGACGCCATCGACCACGCGCGTGCTGGCCAGGCGTTGGCAGCCGCAGCCGATGGGCTGCAGGCGGTCCGAGCGCGGGCGAAAGTCGCCATGCCCACCCGTGGGGCTGAGCGCCGGGCCGCTGACGAACAGGCGCGGGCCGGTCACGGTGCCGTCGATACCGTCGTCAACCGCCTGCTTGAGCGCCCAGTCCGCGCCGCCTGCATCGCGCACGGTGGTGAAGCCGCGCCGCAGCATGCCGCGCAGGATCGGCAGCGCGCGCAGCGCCAGCGTGGTCTGCGGCGTTTGCGCCAGCAAGCCCAGGTTGGTCTGCGAAAAGGTGACGTGCACGTGGCAGTCGATCAGCCCCGGCATCAGCGTGCGGCCGCCGCCGTCGATCACGCGCGCGGTCGTCGCCGTGATGGGGCGATCCGACAATTCACGGATCGCATCGCCCTCGACCAGCACCTGGTGGTCTTCCAGCAGTTGCCCGGCGCGCACGTCGAGCACGTGGACGTTCTTGAACAAGGTCGCATTCATGGGGCTGCCGTTCCGCGTGGACAATCCGCCCATGCTAGCGCCCAACGCCGACCCCATCGTCGCCATCGCCACCGCGCCCGGCCGCGGCGCGGTGGGCATCGTGCGCGTGTCGGGGCGCGACGTGCGGCCGCTGACGCGCGCGCTCACCGGGCGCGATCTGGCGCCGCGCGTAGCGACGTATGGGCCGCTCAAGGACGCCGATGGCAGCCCGATCGACCACGGCCTGGCACTGCACTTTCCGGCGCCGCATTCCTACACCGGTGAAGACGTGCTGGAGCTGCAGGCTCACGGTGGCCCGGTGGTGCTGCAGTTGCTGCTGCAGCGCTGCCTGCAGGCGGCGGTTGAAATCGATCTGGCGACCGGCGCCCAAAGACTGCCGCGCCTGCGCCTGGCGCGGCCGGGCGAGTTCACCGAGCGCGCGTTCCTGAACAACAAGCTCGACCTGGCGCAGGCCGAAGCGGTGATGGACTTGATCGACGCCAGCACCGAAAGCGCGGCGCGCTCGGCCAGCCGCTCGCTGTCGGGCGAGTTCTCGCGCCAGATTCACCAACTCACCGATGGTCTGATCCACCTGCGCATGTTGATCGAGGCCACGCTCGACTTTCCTGAAGAAGAAATCGACGTCCTGCGCAGTCAGGACGTGCGCGGTCAGCTATCGAACTTGCAGCAAACGCTGTCCGGCGTGCAGGCGCGCGCACGCCAGGGCGCGCTGCTGCGCGAGGGCATCAAGGTGGTCATCGCCGGCCAGCCCAACGCCGGCAAGAGCAGCCTGTTGAACGCGCTGGCGGGGGCCGAGCTGGCCATCGTCACCCCCATTGCCGGCACCACGCGCGACGTGGTGCAGCAAACCATCCAGATCGAAGGCGTGCCGCTGCACGTGCTCGACACCGCCGGGCTGCGCCAGAGCAGCGACGAGGTCGAGCGCATCGGCATCGAGCGCGCGTGGAGCCACATCGAGAGCGCCGACGCGCTGCTGCTGCTGCACGATTTGACGCGCGTGGCGGCGCCCGACTATGCCGCCGAAGACCGCGCCATCCGCGCCGCCATCGCGGAGAAGCTGCCACCTTCGGTGCCCGTGATCCACCTGTGGAACAAGCAAGACGCCGCGCCCGGCGCCGCCGTGCCCGAAGGCGACATCGCCCTGTCCGCCCGCACCGGCGACGGGCTGGACGCGCTGCGCCAGCGTCTGCTGCAGGTGGTCGGCTGGCAGGCCGGCGCGGGCGATGGTGTGTTCATCGCGCGCCAGCGCCACCTGCAGGCGCTGGCTGCGGCTGCTGCACATTTGGAAGCTGCCAGCGCACAACTGGCGGGCGCTGTGCCGCTGCTGGAGCTGTTGGCCGAAGAGCTGCGGCTGGCTCAACGTGCCTTGAGCGAAATCACCGGCGAATTCAGCGCCGACGACCTGCTGGGCGTCATCTTCGCGCGCTTTTGCATCGGCAAGTGACCGACCCTGCCCCTCCCGATTTCAGGGGATGCCAATTGCATCCAAAAGTGTTTCCACGGTTTGGACCACAAAAGCATTCATTTTCAGGGGGGCGACATGATTCAGGACTTGCTTGGTCAGGGCGCGGAGGCGCTGCGCGGACTGATCGACGCCACGCGGTTTGGCGGCGCCTACGACGCGCTGCCCTGCCGGCTCGACGGCCCGCAGTGGGAGGGCCTGGCGCCCTACCTGGAGCCTTACCCGGTGACCGCCGGGCAGATGCCGATCCGCCAGGGC
>JAGOVZ010000212.1 GCA_018060485.1 Ottowia sp.
CCGACAACCTCGTCGCCCGCTTCGACGCCGTGCGCCACGCCGTCATCACCGCGCCGCGCGACCAGGCGGCGCTGCGCGGCGAGATCGTCGCCATGCGCGAGAAGATGCGCGCGGCGCACCCGGTCAAGCAGGGCTTGTTCGACGTCAAGCACAGCCCGGGCGGCATGGTGGATGCCGAGTTCGTCACCCAATACCTGGTGCTGGCGCACAGCGGCGATCACCCGGGGCTGCAGCCGAACCTGGGCAACATCAGCCTGCTGCGGCGCGCTGAAGAAGCCGGCCTGCTGCCCGAAGGTGTGGGCCAGCGGGCGGCCGATGCCTACCGCGCGCTGCGGCGCGTGCAGCACCGCGCGCGGCTTGACGAGCAACCGACGCAGGTGGCGCCCGACACGCTGGCTGGCGAACGCGCCGCCATCCAGCGGCTGTGGCAAGTGGTTTTTGAATGAAAATGCGGGCTGGCGCTTGTCCGATCAGCGCCAGCAGCTAGCAAATTCATACCAACCCCGCGCCGTGCGCGCCCCGGTTTGCCGGGTGCCGCGGCGCCCGTCGCCCGTTTCTTGCACCGCATGTCGCCCCGCGCCTGGCCCCTTGCCTGCCTGCTGATGATCGCCGGCAGCGCGTTGGTGTGGTTGCTGGCCGCCAACGACGCGGTGCCCCCAGACTGGCTGATCTGGCGCTTTGACGGCTGGCGCCAGCAGCCGTGGACGCTGTGGACCGGCCCGCTGCTGCACCTGGTGCTGCCGCACGCGATCGCCAACGCGCTGGCGCTGGCGGCGCTGGCCGTGCTGGGCGCGGCGCTGGCCGTGCCCCCACGCGATGCGCTGGCGCTGCTGCTGGCCTGGCCGCTCGGCACGCTGGCGCTGCTGTGGGTGCCCGGCGTGGGCGCGAGCTACGGCCTGGGCGGCGCGGTGCACGCGGCCGCGGCGATCCTGGCGGTGCGCACGCTGCAAAACCCCGACACGCGCGTGCTGGGCCTGCTGCTGGCCGGCGGCCTGCTCGTCAAGCTGCGGCTTGAACGCGCGTGGGCGGTGCCGATCGGCTTTGACAGCGGCTGGGCCTTCAACGTCATCTACGCCGCCCACCTGACCGGGGCCGTGGCGGGTGCGGCACTGGCGCTGTTGCTGGAGGCTTGTCACCGCCTGTTCGGCCGCCGCCCGCCACGCGCTGCGGTCGATTGATTTTCTATTGAATTGATAGCTGCTTGCGCTTGCCAGACAAGCGCTGGCGGCCTTTTTTATTCAGATGTTCCGGTGTCGCGCCCACTTGGCGCGCACCGCGTCGGCCACCGACAGGCCACGCCGCCCCGGCACCACGCGCAGCGCGGCACCCGCCTGCAGCGCGCCGGGCGCATCCACCGCCAGGTAAAAGCCGCAGCGCGCCTCGCGCACCATCACGCGCCCGGCCTCGGCAAAGCCCATCACCGCCGCGAACTTGCCGCACGGCTCGCGCGGCGCGGTCACGCGCAGCACGCAGCTTGATCCTTCGATGTGCAGCGTGTCGCCGATCCAGACCTCGGATTCCAGCAGGCCTTCGACCAGCAAGTTTTCGCCCATGAAGCCCGGCGGCAGCGCCTCATCGAACAGCGACACGCCCCGCGCGCGGCGCTGTTCCTGCCAGAACGCCAGGTGCTCGCTGGGATAGGCGTACACCGCCTTCTGCAAGCCACCGTGGATGTTCAGATCAGCCTGCTCGTCGCCCGCCAGCCCCAGCGGCGCGGCCTGCACCGGGCCATTGACCGGCGTCTTGCGGATGCCGCTCAGCAGCGTGCGGTCGCCCACGCGCAGCAGGCGCGCGGGGCCGACGTTGACGGACAGCAGGCGCGGCGTGGCGGTCACGCCCGCATCAGCGCCTCGATGGCGTCCGGCTCCACCGGCACGTCGCGCGTGATCAGCTCGCAGCCGGTGTCGGTCACCACGGCATCGTCCTCGATGCGGATGCCGATGTTCCAGAACTCCTTGGGCACGCTTTCGCTCGGGCGCACATAGATGCCCGGCTCGATGGTCAGCACCATGCCGGGGCGCAGGATGCGGCTGGGCCGATCCTTGATCAGCTCGCCCGACAGCGGGTCGCGCCGCTCGCTCACCTGGCCGATCTCGCCCGGCTCGACGTAGCTGCCGCAGTCGTGCACGTCCATGCCCAGCCAGTGGCCGGTGCGGTGCATGTAGTGGGCAAAGTAGGCGCGGTTGGCAATCGCATCGTCCAGCGTGCCGTGATGCTGCTTGTCGATCAGGCCCAGATCGAGCATGCCCTGCGTCAGCACCTTCACCGTGGCGTCGTGCGGGTCGGTGAAGCGCGCTCCTGGTTTGGTAGCTGCCACCGCAGCTTCCTGGCTGGCCAGCACCAGTTCGTACAGCGTGCGCTGCGGGCCGGTGAAGCGGCCGTTGGCGGGAAAGGTGCGCGTGATGTCCGACGCATAGCCGTCCAGCTCGCAGCCGGCGTCGATCAGCACCAGCTCGCCATCGCGGATCGGCGCGGCGTCGGCGCGGTAGTGCAGCACACAGGCGTTGGCGCCGGCGGCGACGATGCTGCCGTAGGCCGGGTATTGCGAGCCGTGCTGGCGGAATTCGTGCAGCAGTTCGGCGTCGAGGTGGTACTCGCGCACGTCCTCGCCGGCACGCAGCATGGCGGCCGAGCGCTGCATGGCGCGGATGTGGGCGCGGGCGCTGATCTGCGCGGCGCGGCGCATCAAATCCAGCTCGTGCGCGTCCTTGATCAGGCGCATTTCGTCGAGGATGGTGCACACATCGCGCTGCGCCTCGGGCGCCAGCGCGCCGTAGCGCACGCGGGCGCGCACCTTTTGCAGCCAGCCGTCGATGCGCGATTCGAGCCCGGCGTGGGTGGCAAACGGGTACCAGACGGTGGCGGTGTTTTCGAGCAACTTGGGCAGGCGCGCGTCCAGCTCATCCACCGACCAGGCCTCATCCACCCCCAGCGCGGCGGGCGCCGCCTCGGGTCCTAAGCGAATGCCGTCCCAGATCTCGCGCTCCAGGTCTTTCGGCTGGCAGAACAGCGTGCTCTTGCCGTCGCCGGTCAGCACCAGCCAGGCGTTGGGCTCGGCAAAGCCGGTCAGGTAATAGAAATAGCTGTCGTGCCGGTACAAGAAATCGGTGTCGCGGTTGCGCGGGCGCTCGGGCGCGGTGGGGATGATGGCGATGCCGCCGGGGCCGCCAAGACGTGTCATTTCGGCGGCCGCGCGGGCGCGGCGTTGGGCATAGGGGGTGCTCATGCGCGCGAGCTTAAAGGATCGGGCGCGGCCCGGCGTCGGCGCCCGCATCGTTCAGCTGCGCCAGCCGCTCGGGCGTGCCCACATCCGTCCACGCGCCGGTGTAAAGCTCGGCGCTCACGTGGCCGGCGGCAATCGCCTTGCGCAGCAGCGGCGCCAGCGGCGCGGCGGTGCCTTGCGGGTTGCCGGGCAGGATGTCGCACCACGGCGGCTCGAACAGCGCGCGGCGGTACAGGGCGATGGTGCTGAAGGTGTGGCGCACGCCGCCGGGCGGCGCGTCGTTGAGCGCTTCGCCGTCCGCGCCGACGGCGAAGTCACCTTGGGGCTTGTGCGCCGGGTTGGGCACCAGCCACAGGTGCGCCAGCCGGCCGCTGGCGGCAAAGCGCTGCGCGGCGTCGGCGCTGATGGCGAAGTCGGGCGCGAAGATGTCGCCGGCCAGCACCCAGAACACGCTGTCGGCACGCGGGGCCAGCAGCGGCAGCGCGCGGGCGATGCCGCCAGCGGTTTCCAGCGCGTAGCCGAAGTCGCGCCCTTCAGCGGAAAATCTCAGTCCCGTGAATTCCTGATTTGATAGCTGCTCGCGCTTGTCTGGTGTGCGCTGGCGGCCAAAATAGTCTTCAATCTTGTCGCCCAGCCAGGCGGTGTTGATGACGATCTCAGCCACGCCGCCCTGGGTCAGCGCGTCGACCCACCACTGCAGCAGCGGCCGGCCGTGCACCGCGAGCAGCGGCTTGGGGCAGGTGTCGGTCAGCGGGCGCATGCGCTCGCCACGGCCGGCGGCCAGGATGAGCGCGCGGGGCGGTGGGTGCGCGGCGGCCAGTCTCATGCGCGGCACTTTATTACGATTTGGCGGCCGCCGACGCCATCCAGCGCGCGAGCAGCGCCTGCAGGATCGCCGGATCGAGCGGCTTGCGCAGCACGACGTAGCCTTCGTCCTCGGCCTGTGCCAGCGCAGGCGAGCTGAATTCGCCACTCACCATGGCGCCGCGCGCGGCGGGGCAGCGCACCAGCAGCGCCTGCAGCAACTCAAAGCCGTCTTCGCCGGCGCGCAGGCGTTGGTCGCACAGGATCACGTCGGGCGCGAAGCCGCGGCCGAGCGCGTCCCACGCGGCGGCGCCGTTCAGCACGCAGCACGCCTCGATGCCCCAGCCTTGCAGCAGCGGGCGCCACGCCGCCAGCACCTGCGGCTCGTCGTCGACCACCAGGCAGCGCCCGCCAATGGGCGCGGCGAGCCCATGACGCGGCGCGCTTGCCTCCGCCGACCCGGCCATGGGGCGTGCGGCCGGCGGCGCGGCGGCCCGCAGGCGCAGCC
>JAGOVZ010000213.1 GCA_018060485.1 Ottowia sp.
CAGGTTAGAATTCGCGCTTTCGTCGGAGCGTAGCGCAGTCTGGTAGCGCATCTGCTTTGGGAGCAGAGGGTCGCGAGTTCGAATCCCGCCGCTCCGACCATTTCTTTTCGTGTTTTGCGACACAATCCAAAGGCCCGTTTTGCGGGCCTTTGTGTTTTTTGTCTGCCCGTAGCTCAACTGGATAGAGCAGCTGCCTTCTAAGCAGCAGGTCGGGGGTTCGAGTCCCTCCGGGCAGGCCAGCGATCTTTCGGACTGCGCGCCGTCAGGGGCTGCAATATGTCATATCGATGACAGTCACATGATGCGATAGCGGCAATCGCCATCATCGGCTAGCATCGATTTAGCGTTCGGTTACGTCCGCGCGGTTTTTCGCCGCGTCGCCCACTGGCCGACGTGTTTTGGATGCAGGGGCGGCTGCCGTTGATACGGCCTGCGCCGCGCCGCATCGTTTGTCTCCAAGTCATCTGATCTTCGCTTTTTCCAAACAGGAATCTCCGACCATGCGTGCCATCAAAGAAGCCCGTAAATACATCGAGCGAAAGCCCGACGACGCCCACGCCAAGACCCTCTCGCGCCTGGTGCTGGCACTCGAATCCGAGGCTGATTTTCCGATCTCCGATCTGTACAAACTGGATCTGGCACGCTTCAAGCTGGCGCTGGAAATCCTGGACGAATGGCGCCTGGACCGCCACTACGCCAGCAAGGCGAAGCTGTTCGATGTGTCGCTGCAGATGGCGGTGCTGAAAAAGCCCGCGCCCGAAGCGGCCGCCGCGCCGGCTGCAGCCGATGCCAAGCGCGCCAAGCCGGACGCCAAACAGGACAAGCCGGACGGCAAGGCCGAGAAGTAAGCCCGCGCGCTCAGAATTCGTCGCGCCCCGCTGCCACGGCGCGCAGGCGCAGATCGGGCCCGATGCGCTGGACGTCGCGCCAGCTCAGTTCGGGCACCTGATCGATCTGCGTGAAGGGGCCGAGTGCCGCCACGCCCGGCCCATCGCCCAGCAGCTTGGGCGCCTGGTAAATCAGCCACTCGTCCACCAGCCCCTCGCGCATCAGCGAGCCGTTGAGCTTGTAGCCGGCTTCAACGTGCACCTCGTTCACCTCGCGCTGCGCCAGATCCTTCAACATGGCCGCCAGGTCGACCTTGCTATGCGCGTTCGGGCAGGCGACGATTTGTGCGCCCAGCGCTTGCAGGGCCTGCCAGCGCGCCGGGTCTTGCACGGCGGTGCAGATGACGACGCCGCGCGGCCCGGCGCTCCACAAGCGGGCGCCCGGCGGCGTTTGCAACTGGCTGTCGACAATCGCCAGCATCGGCTGGCGCGTGGCACCGGGCAAGCGCGCGTTGAGCAGCGGGTCATCTTGCAGCACGGTGCCGATGCCGGTCAGCACCGCGTCGGCGCGGGCGCGCCAGGCGTGGCCGTCTTCGCGCGCCGGGGCGCTGGTGATCCACTGGCTGGCGCCGTTCGGCAGCGCGGTGCGGCCGTCCAGCGAGATCGCTGCCTTCAGCCGAACCCACGGCGTGCCGCGCACCATGCGGCTGAAAAAGCCGATGTTGAGGTCGCGCGTCGCTTGGGCACCGGGGCCGATCACGACCTCGACCCCGGCCGCGCGCAAGCGTGCAAAACCTTGCCCGGTCACACGCGGGTTCGGGTCTTGCAGCGAGGCGACCACCTTGGCCACGCCGGCGGCCACCAGCGCGTCGCAGCACGGGCCGGTGCGGCCGTGGTGCGCGCAGGGCTCCAGCGTGACGTAGGCGGTAGCGCCGACGGTGGAATGGCCGCGCGCGGCGGCATCGCGCAGCGCCATCACCTCGGCGTGGGCCTGGCCGACGGCTTGCGTGTGCCCCTCGCCGAGCAGTTGGCCCGCTGCGTCCACCAGCACGCAGCCGACCGCCGGATTGGGCGAGCAGATGAGACGCGCTTGTTCAGCCAGCGCGAGCGCGCGGCGCATGCAGGCATCGGGGGTGGTCAATTCCATGGCGGCGGTTGTGGCGGGCGACCGGTCGACTATAGGGAATGCGCAGGTGCGGCGCCGTGCGCGCTGTTGTGCGTCGGGCTCGCGGCTTGCCCTCAATTTCAGATCAAATCGGCCGCCAGCGCTTGAATAGCAAGCGCGAGCAGCTATGTTTTATATAGTAAACGATGGCTGAGCAATGAGCGCATCGACGGCTCACACCCCGCCGTCCTCACCCTGTTCACCCAGAAAGCCGCCGCTCTGGCGCGCCCACAGCCCGGCATAGATGCCGCCGCGCGCCAGCAGTTGGGCGTGCGTGCCTTCTTCCACCACGCGGCCGGCGTCGAGCACGATCAGGCGGTCCAGCGCGGCAATGGTCGACAAGCGGTGCGCAATGGCGATCACGGTCTTGCCCTTCATCAGCTCCTGCAGGCTTTCCTGGATGGCCGCTTCAACCTCTGAATCGAGCGCGCTGGTCGCTTCGTCCAGCAGCAGCACCGGCGCGTCCTTCAGCATCACGCGGGCAATCGCCACGCGCTGGCGCTGGCCGCCCGACAGCTTGACGCCGCGCTCGCCCACGTGGGCCTCGTAGCCGCGCCGGCCCTGCAGGTCGGTCAACTGGTCGATGAATTCGTCGGCCTGCGCGCGTTTAGCGGCGGTCAGCATCTGTGCTTCAGTCGCATCAGGGCGTCCGTACAGGATGTTGTCGCGCATCGCGCGGTGCAGCAGCGAGGTGTCTTGCGTCACCATGCCGATGGCGTGGCGCAGGCTGTCTTGCGTGACCTTGGCGATGTCCTGATCGTCGATCAGGATGCGGCCCTTTTGCACGTCGTGAAAGCGCAGCAGCAGGTTCACCAACGTCGATTTGCCGGCGCCCGAGCGGCCGATCAGGCCCACTTTCTCGCCCGGGTGAATGGTCAGGTTGAGGTTCTCGATCACCGGCCGCGCGCCGTCGCGGTAGCTGAAGGTGACGTCGTCAAAGCGCACCTCGCCGCGCGTCACCACCAGCGGCTTGGCGCCCGGCGCATCCACCACCGCGCGCGGGCGCGACAGCGTGTTGATGCCGTCCTGGATGGTGCCCACGCTCTCGAACAGGCTGGTCATCTCCCACATCACCCAATGGCTCATGCCCGACAGGCGCAGCGCCATCGCCGTCACCGCCGCCACTGCGCCGGTGCCGACCTGGCCGATGGACCACAGCCACAGCGCCGTGCCGCAGGCGGCCAGGATCAGCAGCACGATGAGCGCGTGGTTCACCGTCTCGAAGATGCTGACCAGCCGCATCTGCGCGTAGCCGGTCTGGCGGAAGTCTTCCATCGCCGCGCGGGCAAACTGCGCCTCGCGCCGGGTATGTGAGAACAGCTTGACGGTGGCGATGTTGGTGTACGCGTCGGTAATGCGCCCGGTCATCACGCTGCGCGCGTCGGCCTGCGCACGGCTCACTTTTGAAAGGCGCGGCACGAAGTACCAGCACGCCAGGCCGTACGCGACGGCCCACAGCAGAAACGGCAGCATCAGCCAGCCGTCAAAGCCCGCCGCCAGCAGCAGGATGGTGACCATGTACACGCCCATGCCGATCACCACGTCGGCGGTGGTGAAGATCATGTCGCGCACCGCCAGCGCGGTCTGCATGATCTTGGTGGTGATGCGGCCGGCAAATTCGTCGGCGTAAAAAGCCATGCTCTGGCCCAGCATCAGGCGGTGAAAGTTCCAGCGCAGACGCAGCGGAAAATTGATGGCCAGCGTCTGGTGCTTCACGATGGTCTGCAGCGCCACCAGCGCAATCGACGCCAGCAGCACGACGGCCAACAGCAGCAGCACGCCGCCGCGCTCGGCCCACAATTGGCCGGGCGCCACCTGGCCCAGCCAATCGACCACGAAGCCGAGCAGCGCGAACAGCAGCGCGTCGTAAATCGACGTGCCAGCCGACAGCAGCGCCATCAGCCCGATGTAGCCGCGCAAGCCCGTGGTGGCGCGCCAGACAAAGGCCAGAAAGCCCTTGGGCGGCAGTTCAGGCTCAGGATCGGGGTAGGGCGGGAGGAGTCTCTCGAAATGGCCGAGCAAGATGGGTTCTCAGAGGGTGTATACGAAATCATCGCGGAAAGCGATTGCCCCGGATAGGGTGTTGTGCAAGGCGCAAAACGCGGCCGACAGCTCGTGCTATCGGCAAGCTTTGCAACGCCGCAGGCCGCCCGAGCCCGGGGCTAAGCGCGGCGCGAGGATTTCGGAGACACCCTCTCAGCGCTCGACGACGATCTGACCGGCGTTGATGAACTGGTCGAACTCCACCACCGGAATGGCCGCGTTCATCGGCTGGCCGTCTTCCTGCCAGCTGACCACGATGCTTTGCGGCGCGCGTTCGAGTTCGAGCTTGTGATCGGGCTCAATCTGGATCAGCGGGCCGTCGCCGGCCCTGAATTCGAACAACGAAACCACCCGACCCCGGGCGGTTTCGCCCAATTGAAGGCCGTCGCGGCCCGGCGTGTAGGCAAGGGTTTCGGGGTCATTCATGGTGTGGATGGCTCCTGCGCAAATTGTTATCGGGTCT
>JAGOVZ010000214.1 GCA_018060485.1 Ottowia sp.
CCGGCGCGTGCGATGCGCCCTCGCCCATCGCCCACCGCGCGACGGCACAGCGCAGGGACAATGTGGCCTGAATCGCGCTCGCACCCCAGCACCTTCCCATGACCCACGTGAGCCTTCTTGACCTGACCTGGTACCAGGTGGTGGCGTTCGGCCTGGCGTACTTCAGCGCCATCTATCTGCTGCTGGGCGCGCTCACGCTGTGGCTCACGCGGCGCGTGCTGCCGATGCTGGGCCACGGCTCGGTGCTGGACAGGCGCGCCGTGCCGACGGGGCAACTGGCGCGCGAATGGCGGCTGTCGGCGCTGTCGATTGTCATCTTCGGCACCGGGCTGCTGGTGCCGTGGTGGCTGCTCAAGCTGGGTTGGGCACGCATCGACGACCAAGCCGGCGCCCTGCAGATCGCGCTGGAGGTGCTGGCGCTCACACTGTGGAACGAAGTGCACTTCTACGCCAACCACCGGCTGCTGCACACGCGCTGGTTCAAGCGCTTTCACCTGCCGCACCACCGCTCGGTCGTCACCACGCCCTGGGCCACCTACAGCTTTCACCCGCTGGAGGCGGTGCTGCTGGGCAACGTGATCCTGCTGCCCATGGTGTTGCACGACTTCAGTCTGCCGGCGCTGCTGGCCTTGCCCATCATCAGCCTGGTGTTCAACAACATCGGTCACTCCAACTACGACTTTCTGCCGGGCGCCGCGCACGACCGCTGGTGGTTGAACGGCGCGCGTCGCCACCACCTGCACCACGCCTGCTACAGCGGCAATTTCGGCTTCATGCTGCCGTTCATGGACCGCTGGTTCGGCACCAATCTGCCGCCTGACGCGGCTCTGGCCCGCCGCGCGGCGCGCCCGTGACCATGGCGCGTTGGCTCAAACACCCGAGCGACTGGCGCAGCGTGCTGTGCATCGCGCTGTGGCCGCTGTGCGTGGCGGCGCTGTACACGGGGCGGCTGCCCGGCTGGGCTTTAGGGCTGGTGCTTGGCCTGCTGATCTACCTCAGCCTGGCGCTGCCGGTGATCGAGCACAACCACATGCACCTGCGCCTGTGGCGCACGCACCGCCTGAACCGGCTGACAGACACGCTGCTCAGCGCGCTGCAGGGCCGCCCGGTGTTTCTGTTTCACCCCGCGCACAACGCCAACCATCACCGCTACCACCACGGCCCGCGCGACGCCGCGCGCACCTACCGCTTTGCCGGCGGCGACACCAACCACCTGTGGGGCTACCTGCTGCACCCGCTACAGGCCGTCGGCGTGCTGTGGCCGCTGTTTGGTGCCTGGCTGGCGCGGCTGACGGCGCGCGCGCCGGCGGTGCGGCGCTATTACCTGCGGCAGATCGCCTGGGCCGTCGCCTTCACCGCGCTGATGATCGCCACCGACCCGGCGGCGTGGCTCAAGTTCGTGCTGCTGCCGCAGCTGCTGGGCCTGCACTGGCTGCTGGGCGCCAACTACCTGCAGCATGCGCACGCCGATGGTCGGTCGCGGCTGCAGTTTGCGCGCAACTTCACGGGGGGCGTGAACCGCTGGTTCTTCAACATCGGCTACCACACCGCCCACCACCTGCAGCCGCGGCTGCACTGGAGCGCGCTGCCCGCGGCGCACCAACGCATCGCGTCGCAGATCGACCCGCGCCTGACAGAGCGCTCGCTGCTGCGCTACGCGCTGGTCACGCTGGTCGGCGGGCTGATATGGCGCGGCGCGCGCAGCCATTCGCTGATGCAGGCCGCACCCCCTTCACAGCGCGATTCAGGAGAGCCCATTGCCCGTTCGCTTTGACAACGTTCACCTCAACGGCCTGGGCCTTTACCTGCCCGGCCCGCCGATCGGCAACGACGCGATGGACGACTACGTGGCGCCGCTGAACCGCGCGTCGGCGCGCATCAAGCAGCGCATCCTGACCGAAAACGGCATCCAGACGCGCCACTACGCCATCGATCCCGACGGCCGCACGCGCGAAAGCCACGCCAGCCTGGCCGCCAACGCGATCCGCGCCTGCCTTCAATCGTCGCGCGCCACGCTGGGCGATGTGTCCCTGCTGGCGGTCGGCTCGTCGGGCGGCGACGCGCTGATGCCCGGCTTTGCCAACATGATCCAGGGCGAACTGGCTGCGCCGCCGATGCAGACGCTGTCGTCGCAAGGCGTGTGCGTGGCCGGCGTGTCGGCGCTCGAGTTCGCCGCGCAGGCGGTGGCGCTGGGCAGCCACGCGCACGCGCTGGCGGTGGGCGCCGACATGCCCTCGCGCATGTTCAAGCACACGCGCTTCGCGCCCGCCGGCTACCGGACCGATTTCGACGCCCACTTCCTGCGCTGGATGCTGTCGGACGGCGCCGGCGCCTGTCTGCTGGGTCGCACGCCGCAGCCGATTGGGGACAGCGGGCGCGCGCTCAAACTCAAGTGGCTGCATCAGAAGAGCTTTTCGGGCGACTACCCGGTGTGCATGCAGCTGGGCCTGACGCACGACCGCAGCCGCTCTTTCCTCGACTTCGCCTCGTCCAGCGAGGCAGAAGCCGCCGGCGCGCTGGCGCTGCGGCAGGACATTCGCCTGCTGCCGCACGTGTTCGACGTTGGCATTCACGAATACGTGAAGCTGGCGCACGAAGGCTGGATCGAGCCGGCGCGCACCGACCACTTTCTCTGCCACTACTCGTCGGCCAAGTTCATCCCGGTCATCCGCGACATGCTCGACAAGGCGGATCTGGCCATCGACGACGACAAGTGGTGGAGCAACCTGGCCACGCGCGGCAACACGGGCGCCGCCTCCATCTTCGTCATGCTGGCCGAATGGTTTACCAGCGTGCAGCCCAAGGCGGGCGAGACGGTGTTGTGCTTCGTGCCCGAGTCGGGGCGCATGACGGCGGCGTTCATGGCATTCGAGGTGGTCGATTGCAAGCAAAACATGCCGCTTCCGCCCACCCAACAAGCGCGAGCAGCTATCAATACAGAAGCAAACGACACCATCGCACCTGCCGCCGTGGCCGAACCGCATGCGCCGGCCGACGCGCCCGCTGCGCTGCGCCCCGTGCTCACCGCGCTGGCCGGCGTGTGGCAGGACTACCGCTCGGGCGTCTGGCGCACGCCCATCGTGCAGCAACTGGTGCACGGTCGGTTTGACGTGGCGGCCTACCGCCGCTGGACGCAGCATTGGGTACCGCAAGTGCGTGAGGGCAGCCGCTGGATGCGCGAAGCCGTGGCCCAGCTCGATGCCCGCTTTCTGCCGCTGGCCGCGCTGATCGGCCAGCACGCGGGCGAAGAGCAAGACGACTTCAAGATCCTCTATGACGACTACCGCGCTGCGGGCGGCACGCTGGCCTTGGATGAGCTGGCGCGCAACCCCGGCGGCGAGGCGCTCAACGCCTACCTGCACCGGCTGGCCGCCGAGGCCAACCCCGTGGGCCTGCTGGGCGCCATCTACATCATCGAGGGCACCGGCCAGCGCATCGTGCCCACGCTGTTGCCGCTGCTGCGCGAACAGGTCAAGCTGCCCGCGAGTGCGTTTCGATTTCTGGCCTACCACGGCGCCAATGACGAGCACCATCTGGCGCGCTGGCTGCAGGCGGTGGACATCGTGCTCGCCATCCATCCCGCCGCCGCGGCGCAGATCGTGCAAACCGCGCGCCACACGGCGCAGCTCTATTCGCTGCAATTCGAATTGATCTGACCCATGAAGCCCGACCCTTTCGACGCCCCGCACGACCCGCGCGACCCCAATCCGTGGCTGGCCAACTACCTCGACCAGAGCACGCCGCTGGATGACGCCGTCAAGCGCGCCTGGCTGGCCGACTCGGCCTCGGGTTCGCGGCAATACCTGCTGCCCATCATCCGTCCGCTGGCACGAACCTGCATCGTGCTGATCCAGGTGCTCAAGATCGCCATGCCCAAGAAGTGGGCCGCCTCGCTGATGCTGCACCGCATCCTGGCCTGGGGCATGAACCGCTGCCTGTCGCCGCAGGCCAACTGGCTGATCTTGCGGCACTTTCACCTCGGCTCCCAGGTGCTGGCTTTCATCGCCGCCAATTCGGGCGTGCAGGTGACACTGAGTCCGCTCACGCCGATGGTGATTGACGATTTGAAGGACGAGGTGTTCCTCAAGCACGACCTCAACTTGTTCAACTTCATCATCAACCTCAACCGCGCCTTGCGCGCCGAAGGCCGCACACTGAAGCCGGTGCCGATGGCCGAGGTGGACTTCAGCATGCTGCATCAACCAGCGCTGGCGCTGCAGGACATGCCGCACGGCAAGCTCAACGGCATCGACCTGCAATCGGCCATTGAAATCTTCACGCCGGTGTACCAGCTGTTTCTGACCGATCACGACTTCTGGCGCGCCTCCAATTCGCTGCAACTGGATGAAACCATCGGCATCTATGCGGCCACCCTTCTCAACAGCCCGCAGCACCTGGTGCTGCTCAACAACAAGCACCCGCTGGTGCCCATGAGCACGCTGCGCGCCGGCTTTCGGCTGGTGTTGCACGGGCTGTCCACCGAGATGCTGCACTGC
>JAGOVZ010000215.1 GCA_018060485.1 Ottowia sp.
GGTGCAGTTCAAGCTGGCCGAATTGCAGACTGAAATCGAAGCACTGCGCGCGCTGACCTGGCGCGCCGGCGAGTTGTACGTGAGCGGACAAGACGTGCTGCAACTGGCCAGCATGGCCAAGCTGAAGGCGGGGCGCTTGACGCGCGAAGTGGCCGACATCTGCCTGCAGTTCTGGGGCGGCATGGGCTTTACGTGGGAGAACCGTGTTTCGCGCCTGTACCGCGATGGGCGTCTGGGCTCCATCGGCGGTGGCGCGGATGAGGTGATGCTGGGCATCATCGCCAAGACGATGGGGATGGCAAAGAAGCCCACCGGCGCTTGATGCAAAAGGCACTGAAGATGAGCGACGCCTTGCTGATCGAACGCCAGCCGCTCGGCACTGGCTGGGCCGAGTTCTGGACTTTGAACGCACCGGCCACGCGCAACGCGCTGACCGACGAGATGGTGTGGGCCCTGCGCGCCGCGTGCGAGCGAGCACAGTGCGACACGGCCTTGCGCGCGGTGGTGCTGCGCGGCGCCGGCGGGCACTTTTGCGCGGGCGGAAGCCTCGGCAGTTTCGCCAGCGCCATCGGGCGCCCGCATGGCGAGGGCATTGATCCGCTGATCGCCGTCAACCGTGAGTTCGGGCACCTGCTGCAAGCGCTGTCCGCGCTGCCGCAGGTGCTGATCGCCGCCGTGCAGGGTTCCGCCATGGGCGGCGGCGTGGGCTTGGTGTGCTGCGCTGACCATGTGCTGGCCGCGACCGACGCGCAATTCGCCACGCCCGAGGTCACGCTGGGCATCGTGCCGGCGCAAATCGCGCTTTTTGTGGTGCGGCGGTTGGGCGATGCCACAGCGCGCGATTGGCTGCTGAGTGGTGTACGCTGGAGCGCGGCTGAGGCGCTGTCGGCCGGTCTGGCCAACGCAGTGTCGGATGATGATTTTGAAGCGGCCTTGCTTCAACTATTGAAGCGCTTTGCGCTGGCTGCGCCTGGGGCCGTGACCCAAACCAAGCAATTGCTGGCCGCCTTTGCAGCCAACCAGCCCTTGGATGCCGTGCTTGACGATGCTGCCCTGCGCTTTGCTCAAGCGCTGCGCCGGCCGGAAGCGGCGCAGGGTCTGAAAGCCTTCGCCGCGCGCCAACCGGCGCCGTGGTCGCAATCGCCCGAAAGCATCACGCCATGAAGCGAATCCTCATCGCCAACCGCGGCGAAATTGCCCGCCGCATCATCGCCACCGCACGGCGCATGGGCATCGAGACCGTGGCGGTGTATTCAGAGCCCGACGCCGACGCGCTGCACGTGCGCGAGGCGACGGTGGCCTTTGCGCTGGGCGGCCGCACCTCGGCCGAAAGCTATCTGCGCGTCGATCGCTTGCTGGAAGCCGCGCGCGCCACGGGCGCCGACGCAGTGCATCCGGGCTATGGCTTCTTGAGCGAAGACGCGAGGTTCGCGCAGGCCGTGCAGGACGCTGGCTTGACCTGGATCGGGCCGCCGCCCGCCGCCATTCGCGCGCTGGGCAGCAAGTCCGCGGCCAAGGCGCTGGCGGCCCAGCACGACGTGCCCTGTTTGCCGGGCTACGCGGGCGATGACCAGAGCGAGGCGCGCTTCGCGACAGAAGCCGCGCGCATCGGCTGCCCGCTGATGGTCAAGGCCGTGGCCGGGGGCGGCGGGCGCGGCATGCGGCTGGTGGAAGACGCGGCGCAATTGCCGGCCGCGCTGGCCAGTGCGCGATCAGAAGCGCTGGCCGGTTTCGGCAACGGCGATCTGCTGATCGAGCGCGCGCTGCTGCACCCGCGCCACGTCGAGGTGCAGGTGTTTGCCGATGCGCACGGCCACGTGATTCACCTGGGCGAGCGCGACTGCTCGGTGCAGCGGCGCCACCAGAAAATCATCGAGGAAGCGCCCAGCCCGGCCGTCGATGCCGACCTGCGCGAGCGCATGGGCGCGTGTGCGGTGGCGCTGGCGCGTGCGGCGGGGTATGTGGGCGCTGGGACCGTAGAGTTTTTGTTGGAAGGCGATCAGTTCTATCTCATGGAGATGAACACCCGCCTGCAGGTTGAGCACCCGGTGACCGAGGCGTTGACCGGGCTCGATCTGGTCGAGTGGCAAATCCGCGTGGCGCGCGGCGAGCCGTTGCCGCTCACGCAAAACCAAGTGCAACTCAACGGCCACGCGATTGAAGTCCGCCTGTGCGCCGAAGACGAGCAGTTTCACCCGCACACCGGCCGCGTGCGCCACTTCGCGCCGCCGCAAGCCGCCGCCTTCAGCGCCGCGCCGCTGCGTTTCGACCACGCGCTGACCGAGGGCACGGAGGTCTCGCCCTACTACGACGCCATGCTCGGCAAGCTGATCGTGCATGCCGACACGCGCGCCGCAGCCATCGACCAGTTGATCGCCGCGTTGCGCCAACTGGAAGTGCTGGGCCTGCCGACCAACCGCGCCTTCCTGATCGAATGCCTGCAACACCCGCGCTTTCGCTCGGGCCAGGCCTTGATCTCGTTCCTGACCACCGATGTCGAGGGCTTGCGCGCCGAATTGCACGCGCGCGAGCGGCTGCTGCATGAGCGCTTTGGCGTCTTGTGCGTGCTGGGTGATGCCTCGCCACTGCCGTGCCCGTACCCCGCGCCGCGCCGCCTGCGGCATCGTGGTGATGAGCGCGGCGTGTCGATTCGGTCGCTCGGCAACGGCTGGTGGCAAGTGCGCGGCGACGATGGCGAATGCAGCACCCTGCAACGGCAGGGCCTGCCCGATGGCGCCGCCTGGGTGACCACCGGCAGCACCGCTCGCCGCGTGGCGGCCATTGCCGTGCCCACCGCCGACTCACCGCGCCGCTGGCACCTGCAGGCCGAAGGCGTCGATGCGTGGCTCGATGATGTGTCTTTTGAGCCGCCAGCGCAGGCGGGACAAGCGCAAGCAGCTACGGAACTGAGAGCACCCTTCAACGGCAAGGTGCTGAAGATCGCTGCGCAGCCGGGCCAGGCCATGACGGCGGGCGAAGTGGCGCTGGTCATCGAATCGATGAAGCTGGAGCACAGCCTGGCGCCGCGCGCCGATGGCGTGGTGGCCGAGGTGCTGGTCAGCGTGGGCCAGCAGGTCGCGCCTGGCCAGTTGCTGCTGCGCTTTGCGGCGCCCGTAAAAGCGGAGGCAACCGCATGACTGCGGACGAGTTGCGCGAAGCGCGCGACGCACTGGCCGCCACCGTCGAGCGCTTTGCGCGCGCCGAGATCGCGCCGCACGTCACCGCGTGGGACGCGGCCGGCGAGTTTCCGCGCGCGCTCTACCGCCGCGCCGCCGACCTGGGCCTGCTGGGTCTGGGCTATCCGGAGGCGTATGGCGGCACGCCAGCGCCGCACGCGCTGCGCCTGCCGATGTGGGTGGCGCTGTGCCGCTACGGCGCCAGCGGCGGCGTGCTGGCCAGCCTGCTGTCGCACAACATCGGCCTGCCGCCGGTGCTGGCGCTGGGCAGCGAGGACGTGAAACGCGAAGTGATTCCGCCCGTGCTGGCCGGCGAGCGCATTGCCGCGCTGGCGATCACCGAGCCGGGTGGCGGCTCGGACGTGGCGGCGTTGCGCACGACGGCGCAGCGTGAAGGCGGCGACTACGTGGTCGATGGCGAGAAGATTTTCATCACCTCGGGCATGCGCGCCGACTGGATCACGGTGGCCGTGCGCACAGGAGACGGGCGGGGCGCGAAGGACATCTCGCTGCTGCTCGTGCCCGGCGACAGCCAGGGCTTGAGTCGCACGCGCCTCGACAAGATGGGCTGGCTGTGCAGCGACACCGCGCACCTGCGCTTCGATGGCGTGCGCGTGCCGGCGCGCTACCTGCTGGGCGACGAGGGCGCGGGCTTCAAGGCCATCATGGGCAATTTCAACGCCGAGCGCTTTGGCATCGCCTGCGCCGCGCTGGGCTTTTCCATGGCCTGCTACGACGAGGCGCTGGTCTGCGCGCAGCAGCGCCAGACCTTCGGCAGCCCCCTGGTCGGCCACCAGGTGGTGCGCCACAAGCTCGTCGACATGCAGCAGCGCATCCGATCCACAGCGGCCTGGCTGGAGACTGTGGCCGCGCGCGCCGACGCGGGCGACACCGGGGCCGATTGGGTCGGTGAAGTCTGCGTGTTGAAGAACCACGCCACCCAAACCCTGCAGTTCTGTGCCGACGCCGGCGTGCAGATTCTGGGTGGTATGGGCTACATGCGCGGCACGGTGTGCGAGCGCATCTACCGCGAGGTCAAGGTGCTGACCATCGGCGGCGGCACCGAGGAAATCATGAAAGACCTGGCGGCCCGTCAGTGGCACATGATTTAAGAGATTTTCGGCCCTGGCGCGCGCCAATCAAGCGCAAGCAGCTACGAATAGAGGAGCTATGTCTGACAAAGCCATCATCACCTGTTCCATCACCGGCGTGCTGACCGACCCCGCCCAGCACCACGTGCCCGTGACGCCCGAGCAACTGGCGGCCGAGGCGCGGCGCGCCTACGACGCGGGCGCGTCGGTGGTGCACGTGCACTT
>JAGOVZ010000216.1 GCA_018060485.1 Ottowia sp.
AAAAGCAATCCAACGCCGTTCGTCCTGAGCCTGTCGAAGGACTTGGCGCCAGAGGAACAGGCTTCGACAAGCTCAGCCCGAACGGGCGGGGAATGGGGGCTTGTTGGTGGGATCAGCCACAGCGTCAGCCGCGTTTTGACCGCCGCGCCCGCACCGCCTCGGCCAAGCCATCGAGCACCGGCACCGTCTGCGCAAAGCTGATGCAGGCGTCGGTCACCGACACGCCGGGCTTGAGTTGCTGGCCGGCCACGATGTCCTGCCGGCCTTCCTCCAGATGGCTTTCGATCATCACGCCCATGATGCGCGCGTCGCCCGCCGCCACCTGAGCCGCCACGTCGGCCGCCACGGCGATCTGCCGGGCGTGCTGCTTGCTTGAATTGGCGTGCGACACATCGACCATCACCTGCTCGCGCAGCCCGTTCGATTTGAGCAGCGCGCACGCCGCATCCACGTCGGCCTTTGAATAATTGGGCACCTTGCCGCCGCGCAGAATGACGTGGCAATCCTGGTTGCCGCGCGTCTCGAACACGGCCGCCTGCCCCATCTTGGTCAGCCCCAGAAAGGCGTGCGGCGCCTGGGCGGCGACGATCGCATCGGCCGCCACCTTCACGCCGCCGTCGGTGCCGTTCTTGAAGCCGACCGGGCAGCTCAGGCCGCTGGCCAGCTGGCGGTGGCTTTGGCTTTCGGTGGTGCGCGCGCCAATCGCGCCCCAGCTCACCAGGTCGCTGATGAACTGCGGACTCAGCAGGTCGAGAAACTCGCAGCCGACCGGCAGGCCGATGGCCAGCACGTCCAGCAGCAGGCGGCGCGCCATTTGCAGCCCTTCGTTGATGGCGCAGCTGCCGTCGCGGTGCGGGTCGTTGATGTAGCCCTTCCAGCCCACGGTGGTGCGCGGTTTTTCGAAGTACACGCGCATCACCACCAGCAGCTCGGCAGCGTGGCGGTCGGCCTCGGCTTTCAGGCGGCGCGCGTAATCCAGGGCTTCGTCGTGGTCGTGGATCGAGCACGGGCCGACCACCACCACCAGCCGGTCGGCGGCGCCATGCAGCACGCGCGAAATGGCGGCGCGGCTGGTTTCAACCAGGTCTTGCGCGGCGTCGGGCGCCGGCTGCCACTCTTGCAGCAGCGCCGGCGTGATCAAGGGGCGCACGGCGCCGATGCGCGTGTCGTCGATGCGGGTGGTGTCGTGGGTGGACGGGGTCAGGGCGTCTTGCATCGCTCGATTATCAGCGTTCTACGCCCCCAGCGCTTGCTGGACAAGCGCGAGCAGCTATGGTTTTTGTAGGGTGGGTGCTTGCCCCCATGTCTCTGCGCGCGTGCTGCCCGCGTGGGTGCAAGCACCCACCCTACGCACCATGGCGATGGCGTCAAACGGGCAGCGCACCGCACACAGCGCGCAACCGGTGCAGCCGGCGGCGTCGTGCAGCGTCGAAGTCTTGCGCCCGCCGCCCGCCTGCAGCGACAGCACGTGCGGCGCGCACACGCCAATGCACCAGCCGCAGCCGGTGCAGCGCGCGGGGTCGATGCGCGGCAGGGCGCGGGCGGGCGACTTCATGGCTGCAGCGTCGGCAGCCGCGCCATCACCTGCGCCAGCAGCGCGCGGCTGTCGGTGATGACCTGGGTGCGCCAGGCGGGCGAGCTGGGGTTGAACATCTCGCGGTAATCCTGCGCCACGCGCGCCTGGTCGGCGGGGCTGGCCCAGCCGTGTTGAAAGCCCTGGTTTTCCAGCACGCTGATCTGCAGCGACTTGATGGCGCCCAGCGTGGTCTGGCTGTCGAGCGTGCCGTACTCGAACAGCGCCGGCAGGTGCGTGCCGCTGCGCCGCAGCGTGCCGATCCAGCTGGTGATGTCGCCGGTGACGGTGTAGAAGTCCTTGCCCGAACCCCAGTCGATCGGGTGGCCTTCAAACACCTGCTCCAGCCCCTGGCGCGTGCGCGCGTCGGCGGGCGGGTTCAGGAACACGTGCAACTGCCCGCGCGCGCCGTAGCCGGTGTGCAGGTCGATGCTCATCGACAGCGGGTAGTCGTTGATGATTTTTTCCAGCCGCGGGGCCAGCGCCTGCAACTGCGGCGCCAGCGCGCCGCCGCCGTAGTAGATGCCCTTCGGGTACGCGTATTGCCCCTGCAACACCGCCTGCCGCAGCGGCGGCATGCCGTGCTGCGCGATCATGGCCACCGCGCGCAGCAAAAACAGCCGGTGGGCCCAGGCGCCCGTGTCCACCGCATCGGGCGGGTTGATGAGCGCGTCGACCAGCGGGTAGCCGGCGTTGTCGGTCAGGTATAGCGCATTCGTCGTCGAGGCATTGCGGTTGAGATCTACGTTCTGCTCGGTCACGCGGCGGCGCACCGCAAAGCCGTAGGGGTTGACGGCGTGCAGCAGCAGCACCCCGGTGTCTTGCAGCGCTTCGGGCGTCATGAACTCGCCCATGAACAGCCGCTGCACCGCGCTGCCGGCCGGCCCTTCGACGCCGTGCACGGCGGATGAGAGGATGAGCAGGCGTTTCGGCGTGCGCTGCGCCGGCACGTACAGGCCGTCGACGAACAAGTCCTTGGTTTGCGCGCTGGCGACCGGAATGGCGAATTGCTCGACGCGCTCGAAGCGCCCCGCCAGCGCGCGCGCCTGATCCAGAAAGGCCGCCCGCGCCGGCGCGTAGTCGTCGATGAACCAGGCCTGCGCCTTGGCGTCGGGCGCGATGGGCGGGTCGGCCGGCGCGTAGCTGGCGTAGCGCCACAGCGCCACGCCCGTGGCCAGCACGGCCAGCGCGATCAATGCCAGAACGGCGCGTGTCAGCCAACGAAGCATGTGCAATCCCTTCCATGCGATGCGCTTCGTATGATGCCCCACATGAGCGACGAGACGGTCACCCGCCAGCTGCGCATCCACGGCCGCGTACAGGGCGTTTACTACCGCGCCAGCATGGTGGCCGAGGCGACGCGCCTGGGCCTGCACGGCTGGGTGCGCAACCGCGCCGACGGCAGTGTGGAGGCGCTGGCGCAGGGTGGTGCGCCAGCCGTGCAGGCGCTCGTCGACTGGGCGCGGCGCGGGCCGCCGCAGGCGCTGGTCGAGCGGGTCGATGTAGCCGATGCCGAGCCGCAAACGCTGCCGCCGTTCGAGCAGCGCGCGACCGCCTGAATCACCGGTGTTTCAAGCGTTTTGAGGCGCCAGCGCTTGTCTGATCAGCGCGAGCAGCTATCAAAATCAGAGTGTGCGGCCCAGCGGCGCGACGCCGATCCACGCCGCGTGCAGCCAGAACGCAAACGCCGCCCACGCCACCACGCCGACGACGACCGCGATCAGCGTGCCGCCCACGGTGCCCGGCGCGTAGACGGTGCCCAGTGCCCGGTCGCGCTGGCGCGCAGCGCGAAAGTCGAGGATCGCCCACAGCAGGAAGGCGCCAAACAACACCACATCGGCCAGCTTGGCGGTGGCCAGCAAATGCCCGAACGCCCACAGCTTGACGGCCAGCACCATCGGGTGGTGCAACCTGGCCTTGATCTGGTTGCGCGGCACGTAGGCGGCCGCCAGCAGGATGAAGGCCGCCAGCGTGAACAGCGAATTCAGGTGCTTCATCATCACAGGCGGCTGCCACAGCACCACCGGCTGCTGGCGCGCCAGGCTGTAGCCCCACACGATCAGCCCAAAGCCGATCAGCGACACCAGCGTGTACAGCCCTTTCCAAGGCTTTTCGCCGATGCGCGCGATGGTGCTTGCGCGCCAGCCGTCGGCAAAAATGCGCACCGAATGCACGCCCAGAAAAATCAGCAAACCAAGAATCAGTACCAGCATGGGATTCACCGCGCGCGGCCGTGTGTGGAAGATGCGGGCCATTATGGGCGGTGTGCCCCCATGCGAAGATGACCGCTGGCTGCAACCCCCGCGCTGGAGAGCACTGAATTGACCGCGCCATCCCATCCCCCCATCCGCCTGATCGGCGCGCCCACCGACGTCGGCGCCGGCGCGCGCGGCGCCAGCATGGGCCCCGAGGCGCTGCGCGTGGCCGGCCTGGTCGAGGCGCTGCGCGGCCAGGGCGCCGATGTGCACGACGCCGGCAACCTGACCGGCCCGCCCAACCCGTGGCAGCCGCCGGTGAACGGCTTTCGCCACCTGCCCGAAGTCGCGGCTTGGAATCAGGCGGTGCATGAAGCGGTGTTCGACGCGCTGCAAGCCGGCCAGTTGCCCATCCTGCTGGGCGGCGACCACTGCCTGGCCATCGGCTCCATCAGCGCCGTGGCGCGGCATGCGCATGCGCAGGGCAAGAAGCTGCGCGTGCTGTGGTTCGACGCCCACGCCGACTTCAACACCGCCGCGCTCACGCCCAGCGGCAACCTCCACGGCATGCCGGTGGCCAGCCTGTTTGGCGACGGGCCGCCCGAATTGGTCGGCATCGGCGGCTTTGCGCCCGAGCGCCCGGCGCTGCGCGCGAGCGAGCTGCGGCAGATTGGCATCCGCAGCGTCGATGCCGGCGAAAAGCGCCTGGT
>JAGOVZ010000217.1 GCA_018060485.1 Ottowia sp.
AGTTTACAACCCGAGGGCCTTCATCCTGCACGCGGAATGGCTGGATCAGGCTTTCGCCCATTGTCCAAAATTCCCCACTGCTGCCTCCCGTAGGAGTCTGGGCCGTGTCTCAGTCCCAGTGTGGCTGGTCGTCCTCTCAGACCAGCTACAGATCGCAGGCTTGGTAAGCCTTTACCCCACCAACTACCTAATCTGCCATCGGCCGCTCCAAACGCGCGAGGTCTTGCGATCCCCCGCTTTCATCCTTAGATCGTATGCGGTATTAGCTACTCTTTCGAGTAGTTATCCCCCACGTCTGGGCACGTTCCGATGTATTACTCACCCGTTCGCCGCTCGCCGCCAGGTTGCCCCGCGCTGCCGCTCGACTTGCATGTGTAAAGCATTCCGCCAGCGTTCAATCTGAGCCAGGATCAAACTCTACAGTTCGATCTTGAAAATTTATACTCTTTCGAGTTCACTCATTAAACGGAATTGAAGTGAACTTCACTTCTATTTCATGAGCGTTTGATAGTCTGAAAGACTTTGGCAATTCGCCATCAAACGCCCACGCTTATCGGCTGTATATTTTTAATGAACCGTCGCATCAAGCTTTGCTTTCTGCGTCGCCTCAGTTGCGATCAACTGAGCCTTGAATTATGACATGATTTTTAAAAACCTGTCAAATCTTAGGGTTTTTACCGATTTCGCTTGGCACGCCTTGCGATCTCGCTTCCCTCGATCTTAACTGCGTTCTGGGAAGCCTTGCAGTATCGCATGCTTTCGAACAACCTGTCAAGCTCTAGGGTCTTTGCTTCTTGCGCTGCCTGATCACAGATCAGAGTCAGCACCTTCTGCACCCCGCCAGTAAGAACCCGCTTGCGCTGCCTGTTACCGGCTTCGTTGACTGCTGCTTGGCAGCGATCAGCGAAGCCTTAGACTGTAGCACGCTTTTTGAACCCGCCGCAAGGGCTTCGAAAAAAATTTTTGCTGGCTCCGCATCACCACTGTGACGACCGCAGGTCTCCACAGTGGTGACTGCGGCAACAAACCTTCTTTAGAACCCATCTTCTTTCATGGCCCTGCTCACCCTGCTCGATGCCCAACTGGCTTTTGGCCACGTGCCCCTGCTTGATCACGCGGACTTTGCGCTGGAGGCGGGCGAGCGCGTGGGCCTCATCGGCCGCAACGGGGCGGGCAAGTCTTCGCTGTTGCGCATCCTGGGCGGGCTGGAGAGCGCGGATGACGGGCAGCTTCAGGCGCAGCAAAGCCTGCGCGTGGCGTTCGTGGCGCAGGAGCCCGAGCTGGCGGACGACGCCACCGTGTTCGACGCGGTCGCCCAAAGTCTGGCCCCGCTGCGCGCGCTGATGGATACCTACGCCGCCGGCCAGGGCGACCTGGACGCGCTACAGGCGCGCATCGAGGCGCAAGACGGCTGGACCTGGCGCCGGCGCGTCGACGAAACCCTGCAGCGCCTGCGGCTGCCGGCCGAGGGCACGATCGGCACGCTGTCGGGCGGCACACGCAAGCGCGTGGCGCTGGCGCAGGCGCTGGTGATGCGGCCCGATGTGCTGCTGCTCGACGAGCCGACCAACCACCTCGATCTGGACGCCATCCGCTGGCTGGAAGATTTGCTGCTCGACTTCAAGGGCGCGGTGGTGGCCATCTCGCACGACCGCGCGTTTCTGGATCGGGTGGCCACGCGCATCGTCGAGCTGGACCGCGGCAAGCTGCTGTCTTACCCCGGCAACTTCAGCCGCTACCAGCAGTTGAAGCAGGAGCAGCTGGCGCAAGAGGCGACCATCAACGCGCGCGCTGACAAGCTGCTGGCGCAAGAGGAAGTGTGGGTGCGCAAGGGCGTCGAGGCGCGGCGCACCCGTGCGCAAGGCCGCATCAACCGCTTGCAGGCGCTGCGGGCCGCGCGCCTGGCACGGCGCGACGCCGTGGGCCGCGTGCGGCTCGACGTCGATGCCGGCGTGGCCGGCTACCAGGGCAAGCTGGTGGCCGAGCTGGACAACGTGAGCCTGGCGTTTGGCGACAAGCGCGTCGTGGAGCAGCTCAGCACCACCGTGCTGCGCGGCGACAAGATCGGCCTGATCGGCCCCAACGGCGCCGGCAAGACCACGCTGCTCAAGCTGATCCTGGGCGACATCGAGCCGGACAGCGGCCGCATCCAGCGCGGCGCCAACCTGCAGGTGGCGTATTTCGACCAGATGCGCGCCGCGCTCGACCCCGACGCCACGCTGGAAGACTTCATCAGCCCCGGCAGCGAGTGGATCGAGATCGGCGCCAAGCGCCAGCACGTCAAGAGCTACCTGGGCGACTTTCTCTTCAGCCCGGCGCGCGCGGCTTCGCCCGTGCGATCCTTGAGCGGTGGCGAGCGCAACCGGCTGCTGCTGGCGCGCCTGTTCGCCCGGCCGGCCAACGTGCTGGTGCTCGACGAGCCGACCAACGACCTGGACATCGATACGCTGGAGCTGCTGGAGGAATTGCTGCAAGGCTACGAGGGCACGGTGTTCCTCGTCAGTCACGACCGCACCTTTCTGGACAACGTGGTCACCAGCACGCTGGCGTGGGACGGCCCCGGCGCCTGGCGCGAATACGAAGGTGGCGTGCAAGACTGGCTGGCGCAAAGCGCGCGCTGGCAGGCCATGCGCGAGGCCGAGGCCGGCGCCGCGTCCGACGTTTCAGATCAAACAAGCCTCCAGCGCACGCCAGACAAGCGCGAGCAGCTACAAAAAAAGAAGTTGAGCTACAAGGACCAGCGCGAGCTGGACGCCCTGCCCGCGCTCATCGACGCCTTGGAGCAGGAGCAGGCCGACATCCGCGCCCGGCTGGCCGACGGCACGCTGTACCAGACCGACCTGGATCAGGCGGTCGCCCTGCAGGCGCGCGACGGCGTCATCGAGGAAGAACTGATGGCGGCGCTGGAGCGCTGGGAGACGCTGAGCAGTCACAGCTGAAGCCCTGCACTATCTGACACCCGTTCGTCCTGAGCCTGCGAAGGACTGGGTCAGAGGAACAGGCTTCGACAAGCCTGTCATGAGCCAAGTCGAATGGCTCAGCTCGAACGGCTGAGAGTGTCGGGCCATTTTTTCGAAAATGGCTGTGGCCTTTTGCTACACCAACCATAGCTGCTCGCGCTTGCTGCACAAGCGCCAGGCGGCATTTCGACTACTTTTTCTGCTTCTGCGGCCGCACCCAGCCCGCCAGGCTGACCTGCTTGGCACGCGTCACACTCAACGCACCCGGCGGCGTGCTCTTGGTGATGGTGCTGCCGCCGCCCACCGTGCCGCCGGCGCCGATGGTCACCGGCGCCACCAGCACGCAGTTGCTGCCGATGTGCGCGTCCGCCTCGATCACGGTGCGGTGCTTGTTCGCGCCGTCGTAGTTGGCGGTGATGCTGCCGGCGCCGTAGTTCACGCGCTCGCCCACCGTGGCGTCGCCCAAATAGGCCAGGTGGTTGGCCTTGGCGCCAGCGGCCAGCGTCGAGTTCTTCACCTCGACGAAGTTGCCGATGTGCACTTCAGCGCCCAATTCGGCGCCCGGGCGCAGCCGCGCATAGGGCCCGACCAGCGCGCCGGGCCCGACCACCACGCCCTGCGCACCGCCGTCGATGTGGGTAAAGGGATGGATCACCGCGCCCGCGGCGATCTTCGCGTTGGCAATCACGCAGTGCGCGCCGATGCGCACGTTGTCGCCCAATGTGACCGCGCCTTCAAAGATGCAGCCGACGTCAATCTCCACGTCCTGCCCGCAGTCGAGTTCGCCGCGCAAGTCAAAGCGCGCCGGGTCGGCGAGGCGCACACCGGCTTCCATCAGCCGCCGCGCGGCGCGCTGCTGCACCTCGCGCTCCAGCTCGGCCAGTTGCACCGGGCTGTTCACGCCCGCCACCTCCACTTCGTCGTCGATCTGCAGCGCCAGCACCGGCGTGCCATCGGCCACCGCGTGCTTGACGACGTCGGTCAGGTAGAACTCTTTTTGCGCGTTGTCGTCGGTCAGCAGCGCCAGGTATTTCTTCAGCAGGCGCGTGGGCGCGGCCATGACGCCGCTGTACCACTCGGTGATGGCGCGCTGGTCGGTCGTGGCGTCCTTGGCTTCGACGATGGCGCGCACGGGGATGTCGCCATCGCCCTCCGCCGCGCCGCGCACGATGCGGCCATAGGCGCCGGCGTCCTCGCCCGTGTCCACCGTCAGCAGCGCGATCTGGTCCTTGCCGCACAGCGCGATCAGGCGCCGCATGGTCTCGGTGCGCACCAGCGGCACGTCGCCGTTCAGGATCAGCGTCAGGCCATCGTCCGGCAGCAGCGGCGCCGCCTGCTGCACGGCGTGGCCGGTGCCCAGTTGCGGCTCCTGGCGCACCGGCTGCGGCGTGATTGCAGTGCCATTTCGGCCGCCAGCGCTTGCCCAGTCAGCGCAGAACGCTTCAACTTCAGGAGCACCGTGGCCGGTGACCACAATCGCCGAGCGCGCGCCCAGCGCGGCCGC
>JAGOVZ010000218.1 GCA_018060485.1 Ottowia sp.
GCCAGGTCGGGGAACACGCGCAGCTTCTGGTTCGACAGCGGGCACACGGTGAGCGGCACGCGCTCGGCCGCCAGTCGCTGCATCAAGGCCGCGTCGAGCACGGCCTGCACGCCGTGGTCGATGCGCTCGGCTTTCAACACGTCGAGCGCCTGCCAGATGTAGGCGGGCGGGCCTTCTTCGCCCGCGTGGGCGACGATGTGAAAGCCCAGTTCGCGGCAGCGCGCGAACACGCGGGCGAACTTATCCGGCGGGTGGCCGACTTCGCTGGAATCGAGTCCGACGCCGATGAAGTGGTCTCGAAACGGCAGCGCGGCTTCGAGCGTCTCAGAGGCCTCGCGCTCGCTCAGGTGGCGCAAAAAGCACAGGATCAACTCGGCGCTGGTGCCTTGCGCCCGCGCATCGACGCAGGCGCGCGACAGGCCGCGGATCACGGTCTCCATCGGCACGCCGCGCGCGGTGTGGGTCTGCGGGTCGAAGAAAATTTCTGCGTGCACTACGTTTTCTGTAGCTGCTCGCGCAAGATAGGCCTGCGCCAGATCGTAAAAGTCTTCTTCCTTCAACAACACGCTGGCACCGGCGTAGTAAATGTCCAGAAAGCTCTGCAGGTCGGTGAAGGCGTAGGCGTGGCGCAGTTCTTCGATGCTGGCGTAGGGCAGGGCAACACCGTTGCGTTCGGCCAGCGCGAAGATCATCTCGGGCTCCAGCGAGCCTTCGATGTGCATGTGCAGCTCGGCCTTCGGCATGGCGGCGAGCAGCGCGGGCAGGCGGTCGGGGGCGATGGCGGGCAGCTTCATGCGGCCATTGTGCGCGCAACAAAAAGCGGCCCCGATGGGCCGCGATTCATCTGCAAGGGCAGGCGATGCCGGTCAGCGCAGCAGGCCCAGCATCAGCTTGGCCAGCGCCGCGCGGCCGCTGCTTTCGTTGGCGAACACCGCCACCCCGTCGACGGCACCGATGGCGCCCATGCCGCGGGTGATGGGGTTGTAGGGCAACAGGCCCGGGTTGTTGGCGCGCCAGGCCAGCGTGCCGCCGCTGCGCGTGTCGACGCTGCCATTGCGGTGGTGGATGGCGAGCGTGTTCGCATCCGGCTGCTCTACACGCCCGCGCGTGGCCGGCAGCGGCTTGAGGTAGGGGTTTCGCGGCGGCTCGCTGGTGCGCGATTCGCCGGTGTTCCAGCAAGAGCCGCCGCCAAACAGGCTCAACCCACCGCTCATCCAGCCTGTCATCAGGAACAAGCCCAGCGCCTGGCCGAACTGCTGCGTGAATTCGTAGGGCTTGTACGTGCCGGGCTTGGTGATGTTGAAGTCCTGCTGCGTGGCCAGCTTGCCGGTGTCGTTGTTGATCCAGCCTGCGCCGCAGGCGTTTTCGCGCACCAAGAAGCCGTCGGTGGTGGCCCAGTCCAGTGCTTGGCCGCCGCGGTCGGCGTACTCGACTTTCAGGTCGCCCAACTCGTTCTGGCTCAGGCCCGTGATCTTCATCGCGTGGTCGCCGCGCGTGACGGTGACTTCGCTGGAGACGTATTCATTGGGGTTGTTCTTGAAGGGCTCGGTGTCGATGGTGATCTTGGTGCCGTCTTCCAGCTGGAAGGTGGTCTTGCCCCAGAAGTTGGCGTCGGTCTTGCCGTCCTTGTTCCAGTCGATGTGCGGGTCGCCCCAGATGTTGGTGACTTCGCCGTTGTTCTTGTTGACGATCTTGATCTGCGAGTTTTTCTCGTCCAATTGCAGCTCGTACTTGCCCAAATCGATGTTGGCCGTGCCGTTGCCGGGGTTTTTCACCGTCCACTGCGCGTCGGGCTTGGGGCAGAAGCAGCCCTTCTTGTCGACCGAACCCAGCTGGAAGCGGTTGGTGTGCGGCAGCACGCAGCGCGGACGATCGGCGGCGCCGATGGGCGCAAAGCCGACGGCGGCAATGGCGACAAAACCGGTTTGGGATGTGGCGAACATGGAAATCCTCCGAGAGATAGGTGGTCGGTTCGCCGCTGAACGCTGTGGTGTGCAGCGGCTTGACACGGAGTAGACCCGTGACCACGCCCGCCAACAAGCTGTTACCAATCCCATCGGTAACGCCCCCATCGGGGACGTTCCCAGGTCGGGCGCGCGCCGTTCAGGCGATCACGCCAAAGCCGATGCCGCTTTCTTTGAGATAGCGCCGGTACGCGGCCGACATGCGGTCGGCGGCGGAATGCACCTCGGCATCCGGGCGCAGCGGCAGGCGCTTGGGCCGCTGCGATTCAAGCACCGGCTGGTCCTGGCCGAAGATGGTGTTCTGAAAGTCGATCAGGCGCGCGTCGGGCGAATCGAAGTCGTTCATCGCCATGCGCGTCCAGGCCACGCTGCTTTCCTCCGTCACCGGGCAGACGAACATGGCGATCGATTCCCACAGGCCCTCGATGGCCGTGCTGCCGGGCTCGGGCTTCTTGGTCAGCACCGCCATGTAGGGCGCGGTGACCTCGTAGGTGTATTCGACCTGGGCGCCGCTTTCGGCGTGGATCGACGAGCGCGGCTGCCACGCCAGGCAGCCGGTGGCCAGCACGCCGTGCGGCGTGGGCGCGACTTCATACGGCGGGATCTCGGGCCGGTCGCGGCTGCCGAGCCAGCCCTCGTGCACGTAGCCAAAGTGCGCCATGTCGAGGAAGTTCTCGATGATGCGCGGCGCGCTGGCCTCGACCCGGTAGGGGCCGCTGGTGGTCTTGCGCAGGCGCGGCTCGCTTTCGGCGGCAAACAGCGGAAAGTCGTGGATCGGCGGCGCGTCGGCCGGCGGTGGCGCCAGCCGCACCCACAGCATGCCGTAGGCCTCGCGCGCGTCGAAGCTGCGGGCGCGGTGGCGCGCGCCGGGGGTGAAGTCGGGCAGCGCCGGAATGTGCGTGCACTGGCCGCTGCCCTCGAACCGCCAGCCGTGGTACGGGCATTCCAGCTGGCCGCCCGCCACGCGGCCGAGCGACAGGCGGGCGCCGCGGTGCGGGCACTGGTCGGCCCAGGCGTGGGCCGCGCCAGCGGCGTCGCGCCACAGCACCAGGTCTTCGCCCAGCAGGCTGGCGCCTTGGGGTTGGCTGCCGACGGCGTGGCTGAGCGCCACCGGGTGCCACAGACTGCGTTCGATCATGCGTGAGATCTGAGTGAAAAAGGCCGCCAGCGCTTGATGGACAAGCGCGAGCAGCTATTTATTTTGAAGCAGGTACCTTGCCTTCCACGCCCTTGACGTAGAAGTCGATCTTGCCCATCCAGTCGTCGTCGGCCTTGGTGCCGGCGGCCAGACGCTCCTTGCCGTCGCCATCGACCACCGGGCCGGTGAAGACGTCGAAGCTGCGGTCCTTCATCTTGGCCTTGATCTCGTCGACCTTGGCCTTGGCTTCGGCGGGAATGTCCTCGGCCAGCTTGATGAGGTCGTTCTGCCCCTCGGGCACGCCCCAGCGCGTGACCTGACCGCCTTTCCAGGTGCCGTCGATCACATCCTTGAGGGTCTTCTTGTAGTAGTGGCTCCAGTCGGCAATGGCCGAGCCCAGGTGCGCGCTGCCGCCAAAGGCGCTCATGTCGCTGTCCCAGCCGAAGGCGCGCTTGCCGGCTTTCTCGGCCGCCTGCAGCACGGCGGTGGAATCGGTGTTTTGCAGCAGCACGTCGGCGCCGCCGTTCATCAGCGCCTGCGCGGCTTCGGTTTCCTTGGGCGGGTCGTACCAGGTGTTGACCCACACCACGCGCACCTTGATGCCGGGCTTGACGCTTTGCGCGCCCAGCGTGAAGGCGTTGATGTTGCGCAGCACCTCGGGGATCGGGAAGGAGCCGACGAAACCCAGCGTGCCGGTCTTCGTCATGTGCCCGGCGACGATGCCGGCCAGATACGTGTCCTGATAAAAGCGCGAGTCGTACACGTTCATGTTGTCGGCGGTCTTGTAGCCGGTGGCATGCTCGAACTTGACGTCAGGGAAGTCCTTGGCCACTTTCAGCATCGGCTCCATGAAGCCGAAGCTGGTGCCGAAAATCACCTTGTTGCCCTGCGACACCAGGTCGCGCAGCACGCGCTCGGTGTCGGCGCCTTCGGGCACGCTTTCGATGAAGGTGGTCTTCAGGCGGTCGCCAAATTCGGCCTCGGCCGCCTTGCGGCCCAGGTCGTGCGCGTAGCTCCAACCGGCCGAGCCGACCGGGCCGACGTAGATCCAGGCGGCCTTCAGCGGCTCGGCGGCCGGGGCGGGCGCGGGCGGCGCGGCGGTTTCGGCGCTGGCGGCCGGCGCCGCAGGCGCCTCGTCCTTCTTGCCACAGCCGGTGAGGGCGGCGGCGCCCAGGGCCGCGGCCGCGGCGGTGAGTCGGAGCAGGGAGCGCCGGGAAGCAAAGTGCGTCATCGAATAAGTCCTGATCAGGGTCGATATGGAAACCTTGCCCGTGCAACAAGCGTGCCGGCCCATGTTACCGATTTGGTGCGGCGATTCTGGCGCGCCATAAAAAA
>JAGOVZ010000219.1 GCA_018060485.1 Ottowia sp.
CGGCGTAAACGCCAGCCGCACGTAGATCGGCGCATACGCCTCCGCCTGCGTGATCTCGACCAGCGTTTCCTTGGCCAGCTCCAGCAGCGCGATCAGCGTCACCACCAGCACCGGCACGCCCTTGGCGGGGTCGAACAAGTCCTCGAACGGCGCAAAGCGGCGGCCTTGCAGCTTGCGCAGCACGATGGACATGTGCTCTCGCACGCTGAGTTCTTCGCGGCTGATCTTGTGGTGCTGCACCAGCTTGGCGCGTTTCAGGATGTCGGCCCAGGCCTGCTGGATGTCGGCCAATTCCACATCCGGCAGGCGCGGCTTCAGTGCCTGCTCGACATACACCTGCGCGCGCAGAAAGTCGCGGCCAAATTGCGGCACCTCGGCGATGCGCGTGGCGGCCAGCTTCATCTGCTCGTATTCCAGCAGGCGGCGCACCAGTTCGGCGCGCGGGTCTTCGGGTTCTTGCCCCTCGGCCGTCTTCTTGGGCGGCAGCAGCATGCGCGACTTGATTTCGATCAGCATCGCCGCCATCAGCAGGTATTCGGCCGCCAACTCCAGGTTTCTGCTGCGAATTTCGTCGACATAGCTCAGATACTGGCGCGTGACCGCGGCCATTGGAATGTCGAGGATGTTGAAGTTCTGCTTGCGGATCAGGTACAGCAGAAGATCCAGCGGGCCTTCAAACGCTTCCAGAAAGATTTCCAGCGCGTCGGGCGGGATGTACAGGTCGGTCGGCAGCTGAAACAGCGGCTCGCCGTACAACCGCGCCACGGCCACGTGGTCGATCACCTCGGGCAGCGGCGCCTCGGCGCGGGCGTCGGCCAGCAGCAGCGTGTCGGGCGGGGCGGGCAGCATCAGATTGCTCGCGTATTTATAGCTGCTGGCGCTTGTCCATCAAGCGCCAGAGCCTGATTGAGTGCTTGAACGCGGTCGCGCCGCTCAAAGGCTGGGCGCGGTCTGGTAGACGTAGGGCTTTTGCGCCACGTCGCCGGCGTGCAGGTCGGCTTGCAGGTCGCGGTCGATCGGCTTGTCCCACAGCAGCGCGCGGCCTTCGCGCTGCTTGCGCTCCAGCTCGGGCCGCGCCTGCTTGAGGTCGTCAATGAACTGCGTGACCTCGGAACGGTAATGGGGGCGCTGGAAGATTCGGGCGAGGGACATACACTGAGACTCTTTTGTCGAACCCGTCCGACGGCGCCACCATGGCCCGCCGCGTTACAGGCATTCGATCCATTTTACCGGGGGCACGCAGCCATGAAGAAGCAGATCACGCGCCGCATCGTCATCGGCCTGGCCACCGCGCTGGGCGCGCTGGCCCTGGTCGCGTGCGATCCGCAGGCCATCAAGGAGCTGGAAGAGGGCGTCTCGACCGAGGCCGACGTGGTGGCGCGCTTTGGCCAGCCCGAGCGCGTGTGGCCCGAAGCCGGTGGCGCCAGGACCTTTGAATACAACCGCCAGCCGGCCGGCGTGCGCAACTACATGATCACCATCGGCCCCGACGGCCGCATGACGGCGCTGCGCCAGGTGCTGACGCCCGAGAACTTCCGCCGCGTGCAGCCCGGCATGGGCGTGGAGGACGTGCGCCGCATGCTCGGCATGCCGGCCAAGCAGGTGCCGTACAAGCTGCAGAACCAGATCGTGTGGACCTGGAAGTTCCTCGAGCCGCCGAGCGAGACCAAGGCCTTCAACGTCGTCTTCAGCCCGGATTACCGCGTGATCCGCACCGAGATCGGGCCCGATCCGGATGGGCCGGACATGCGCGGCGGCGGCTGATTCTTTGAGTGAAAATGGCCGCCAGCGCTTGTCTGACAAGCGCGAGCAGCTATTGAATTTGTAGTTTTCCGTTCAAGCGCCCGAATACGCCATCTGCTCGTCGCCCTCCGGCGCTGCCGGCAAACCGGCCAGCGCCGCGTCAATGGCGTGCGCCACGTCGGGCTGCACGTCGTCCGCGCTTTTTTGCGTCAACTGGGTCAGCAAGCCGGTGCGCCGCGCGATGTCGAGCGGCTGGTTCATCAGGCCGCTGACGATCAGCCGCACGCCCTGCTGGCGGCAGGTGTGCACCAGGTTTTCCAGCGCCTCGGCGCCGGTTGAATCGACGTAGATCACGTTCTTCAAATCGAGCACCAGCGTGTGCGGCGGCAGGTGGTCTTCGATTTCCTCGACCAGCTTGGTGGCGCCAAAGAACAGCGCGCCGTACAACCGCCAGGCCTGCATGCGCTCGCCCGCGGCCAACAGCGCGGGGTGGTCGGCGGCCGTCAGGCGCTCGGAGCGCGACAGGCTGGAGATGCGGTAGATGAAGGTGAGGCAGGCGGCGAAGATGCCGAATTCAACCGCCACCGTCAAATCGAACACCACGGTGAGAAAGAACACCGCCAGCAGCGTGACGCGGTAGGGCAGGCGGTAGCTTTTCAGGCGCGCAAACTCGCGCCACTCGCCCATGTTCCAGGCCACGAACATCAAGATGGCGGCCAGGCAGGCCAGCGGAATCGAGCCGGCCAGCGGCGCCGCCACCAGAATCACCACCAGCAGCGCCAGCGCGTGCACCATGCCGGCCACCGGCGTGCTGGCGCCGCTCTTGATGTTGGTGACGGTGCGCGCGATGGTGCCGGTGGCCGGCATGCCGCCGAAAAAGGGCGTGACGAAGTTGGCCACGCCCTGCGCCATCAGCTCTTGATTGGGGTCGTGGCGGTCGCCGATCATGCCGTCGGCCACGCGCGCGCAGAGCAGTGATTCGATGGCACCCAAAAGCGCGAGCGTAATGGTCGGCATGAGCAGAAAACGCGCCGATTCCCAGCTGAAATTGGGCAGCGTGAAGGCCGGCAGCGCCGCTGGAATGCCGCCGAACTTGCTGCCGATGGTTTCCACCGGCAGCTTGAACACGCCCACCACCAGCGTGGCCAGCACCAGCGCCACGATGGAGCCCGGCACGCTGCCCAGCTTGCCCGAGAACTGCACCTTGGGCCCCAGCGCCGGCAGCCAGCGCTGCCAGCCGATGATGACGGCCAGCGACACCAGCGCCACGCCCAGCGCCCACGGGTTGAGCGTGTGCAGGTGCCCCCACAGCGCGCCCAGGATGCCGAAGAAATCACCCGGCATCTTGGGGATGTGCAGGCCCAGAAAATCCTTCACCTGCGACAGCGCAATCAGCACCGCGATGCCGTTGGTGAAACCGATGATCACCGAGATGGGAATGAAGCGCACCAGCGTGCCCAGCTTGAACAGCCCCATCAAAAACAGGAGCACGCCCGACAGCGCGGTGGCGATGATGAGGTTGCCCACGCCGTACTGCTGCACGATGCCGTAGACGATGACGATGAAGGCGCCGGCCGGCCCGCCGATCTGCACCCGGCTGCCGCCCAGGGCCGAGATGAGAAAGCCCGCGATGATGGCGGTGAACAGGCCCGCCTCGGGCTTGAGCCCCGAGGCAATCGCAAACGCCATCGCCAGCGGCAGCGCCACCACGGCCACCGTCAGGCCGGCGGCAAAGTCCTTGGCGAAGTGCGCGCTGTCGTAGCCTTTCAGGGCGTCGATCAGGCGGGGGCGGAACGGGGCGATGGGCAGCATGCGGTCAGCTTCACGCCCAGGGGCTGATGACCGGCACCGCACGGCGGCCGTGTCGGCGGTAGATCTGGAAATCGCGGTCGAGCGTGAACACTTTGCAAGGCTCGTGCAACTCGGACAGCCGCAGCAGGCAGGCGTCGGCCAGCGATGCGGGCACGTTGTCGTAGCGCTCGAACAGCGCACGCACCGACGCGATCTGCGGCGCCAGGCTGAAATCCAGCCGCACCACGCCGCGCTCGATCATCTTCAGGGGCGCGGCCGGATCGAAGCCGTTGCGCGCCAGCAAAAAGCAGGTTTCAGCCACCACGGCCTCGCAGCTCATGACAGGCTCGGTCAGGGCAGCCCACTGCACGCGGCTCCAGTCGTGCTGCGCGTCGTCGCGGCACAGCAGCGCCACCCACGGGCCTGTGTCGAGCAGCACCTGCATCGCGTGCTGATCAACGCTGGCCGAAGCCGGACAGGTGCGCGGGGTTGGTCGACAAGTCGGCCGGGCCGCCGGCAAAACAGCCCACCAGATCGGGCATGGCGTCGAGCAGGCTGGCAGTGGCCGGCTGGGCCTGGTGCGCCTGAACGTAGTGTTGCAGCGCCTGCCGGATCAGCTCCGAGCGCGACTGGTGCGTGCGCGCCGCCAGCAGGTCGACCGCCTCGGTCAGCTCGATCGGGATCTTGACGGTGAGCGTGTTCATCGCCGGATAATACCGGCTGCCACATCGTATTACAACTGAGCGAGGCGAGCTCTCAGCGCACCCGCATCCCCGGCTGCGCGCCGGGCGTCGGCTCCAGCACGAAGATGCCGGGGTTCGCCTTTTCGTCGCCGTGGCTGGCGGCCAGCACCATGCCTTCGCTGATGCCGAACTTCATCTT
>JAGOVZ010000049.1 GCA_018060485.1 Ottowia sp.
GCCTTGAAAAACGCCAAGAACGAGATCGACATGGCGCGCGCCACGTCGGAACTCGCGATCCTGGCGGCCCAGATTGCCGCGCTGCGCAAGTACCGCGAGAAGCGTTGAATCTTGCGCGGTCGCGCGGGACGACAACCGCTCCACTCACGTCATCACGGAAGGCCCGCCCATGCGGGCCTTTGTTTTGACAACTAATGCCTTCGTTCGTTGACACGGCGGTGCGTAAAATCATCGGATGTTTTCAGGCAAGGCACGGGCGGGCGAAAACGTCCAGATCAAGGCGGCGGCGCTGCTGATCACCGAGGGTGCGCTGGTCGAATTGAGCGCCGCCGACGCCCGCGAAGTGGTCAGCTACATGCGGCCCGAGCGGATCAAGGCGGGTGAGGTGGTGATCCGCGAGGGCGAATCCACGCGCAACGACTTCATGGCGCTGGTGCTCGATGGCGAGGTCACGGTCGAGAACTCGGTTGCCGCGGCGCACGACAGCATGGTGGTGTCGATCCTGGGTCCCGGCAGCCTGATTGGCGAGATGGGCATCATCGACGGCGGCCCGCGCTCGGCCACTTGCACCGCATCGACCGACCTGGCGCTGGCCGTGCTCACGCGCGAAGCGCTGGCCCGGTTGATGGACACGCACCCCAGCGTGGCGGCGCGCCTGCTGCTGGCCATGTCCAAGCGCATTGCCGACCATCTGCGTGAAACCAACCGGAAGCTGATGACGTTTGCGCAGGTCAGCAAGGCGCTGCAGCAAGAGTTGGATGCTGCGCATGGGGTCAACAAGCGGCTGCTCGATCAACTGGCCGCGCAGGCCGGCAAACCCACACCCGCTGGCTGACTGCGCGGGTCAGCGCAACACCGGCTCGTCGGGCAATTGATTCGGCCCCGGTGTGTTCACCCCATCGGCGCCCGAGTCCGGGAAGTGCGCCACCAGCACGGCCGACACTTCCTCCAGCGCCTGCGTCAGCCCTTCCTCGAAGTGGCCCTGGCGCAATTCGTCGCTCAGGTGCGCCACCACGGTCTGCCACACGGCCGGGTCGACGTAGCGCGCCACGCCTCGGTCGGCCACCAGCTCAATCGCGTGTTCGGCCAGCAGCAGATAGATCAGAACGCCGTTGTTGTCCGATGTGTCCCAGACGCGCAGCTTGGAAAACATCATCAGCGCCCGCTGGCGCACGATGTCCGGCATCGCCACGCCGTCGCGCAGGTGGCGCCACAGGTAGCTGGTGGGCAGGCCGCCTTCGACGCAGATGCGCACCTCGCCGCTGTGGCGCTGTTCGCTGGCGTGCACGCGGCGGCGCAACTGTTCCGCCAGCTGCGGCGGCACGGCGCGCGCGGCATCGGTGTGGTCGAGCCAGCGGTGGCGAATCAAACGGGTCAGAGTCTGGAACATGCGCTCACCACCCGCCGCTGGCGCCGCCGCCACCAAAATCGCCGCCGCCGCCAGAGCCGAAGCCCCCGCCGCCACCAAATCCACCGCCGCCACCGCCCCAACCGCCGCCAGAAGGCGGCAGGATGACCGGCCCGCCCCAACCGCCATTGCGCCCACGCGCCTGCGGCAGCGCCGCCGCCATGCCGCTGAACAGTGCAAACAGCAGCGCCACGATGCCCGCCACCACGGCCAGCACCACGCTGGCGGTGACGATGAAGGCCACGCCGCCGACGCCGGCGCCGGTGGCCAGCGCACCCAGCTTGCGGCCGAAAATGCCGCGCGCCAGGGCGCTGATGACCGGCACCAGGATGAACAGCAGGATAGCGATCTCGAAAATCCCGAAGCCGAAACCCCCGTCGCCCTGGTTGCCGCGCCCCAGCGTGGGCGGCGTCACCGGCGGCAGCGCCTCGCCGCGGATGCGCGCGCCCAACTGATCGATCGCCGCATCCAGCCCGCCCGCATAGTCGCCGGTGCGAAAGTGCGGCGCCATCGCCTCGTCGATGATGTGCTTGGCGGCGATGTCGGGAATGGCGCCTTCCAGCGTCTTGGCGACCTCGATGCGCATGCGGCGGTCTTTGACCGCCACCAGCACGATCACGCCGTCGCCGACGTCCTTGCGGCCGATCTTCCACGTGTTGCCGACGCGGTTGGCAAAGGCGGCGATGTCTTCCGGCGCCGTGGTCGGCACCATCAGGACCACCACCTGCGAGCCCTTGTCCTGCTCCAGCTTCGCCAGCTTGGCGTCCAGCGCGGCGATCTCGGCCGGCTGCAGCGTGCCCGATGTGTCGACCACGTGCCCCGTCAGCGGCGGCACGGGCAGCAACTGCTGCGCGTGCGCCGTGCCCGCACCGATAACTATAAAGAAGATAGCTATCAGCGCTTTCAGGACGTGCGCGGGACGCAATTTAGGCGATCAAATGTTCAGGGGCGAGACGCCGATTTCAGCGCGATGCGGCGGGCGACGGCCCCGGGCCAACGCCGAAGTCCACCTTGGGCGCGTTCGAAATCGCCGCCTCATTCGCCACCGTGAAGTTCTCCTTCGGCTTGTAGCCGAAGATCATGCCCGTCAGGTTGGTCGGGAAGCTGCGCGCCAGCACGTTGTATTCCTTCACCGCCTCGATGTAGCGGTTGCGCGCCACGGCAATGCGATTCTCGGTGCCTTCCAGCGCCACGCGCAGGTCGGCAAAGGCCTTGTTGGCCTTCAGGTCGGGGTAGCGCTCCACCGTCACCATCAGGCGGCTCAACGCGCTGGAGAGCTCACCTTGCGCGGCCTGGAACTGCTTGAACGCCTCCGGGTTGTTCAGCGTCTCGGGCGTCACCTGAATGCTGGTGGCCTTGGCGCGGGCGGCGATCACCTGGTTGAGCGTGTCCTGCTCGAACTTGGCCTCGCCCTTGACGGTGTTGACCAGGTTGTCGATCAAATCGGCGCGGCGCTGGTACTGGTTGACCACTTCGCTCCATGCGGATTTGGTGGTTTCATCCAGGCGCTGAAAGTCGTTGTAGCCGCAACCGGTCAGCGATGCGGCCAGGGCCAGCATGGCGCCGATCTTGATGAGCCAGCTTTTCATGGGGTTCCTCCAGAGAGAGTTGATCCGAACAGGCGCGGAAGTTAGCACACCTGCCGATGCCGATCTGTAGGCCGAGCGCCCGTGGCGAGGCAGCGGCCCGCGTTGAGGTGGCAGCGCATGGCGTGGGCACGGCACAATCAGGCCACGCCTGCAACCGACGAATCGCCATGCCCAAGTCCCGCTACCGCGCCGCCCAGATTGGCGGCTCCGCCGACGAGGTCGAGACGGCGTTCTACGAGGCGCTGCACAACGCCGACCTGGAACAGCTCATGGCCTGCTGGGCCGACGAGGACGAGATCGTCTGCGTGCACCCGGGCGGCCCGCGGCTGGTCGGCGCGGCGGCGATCCGGCAGGCGTTCGAGCAGATGTTCAGCGTCGGCGCCATCCACGCCACGCCCGAGCGGCTGCGCCGCATCGAAGCGCTGGGCGCGGCCGTGCACAACGTGCTGGAGCGCGTCGATCAGCAAACCGCCGAAGGCCTGCGCCGCGCCTGGGTGGTGGCCACCAACGTGTACCTGAAAACCGCGCACGGCTGGCGCCTGGTGGCGCACCACGCCAGCCCGGGGCGCAGCGAAGTGGCCGAGGTGACGCAGCACGCGCAGCTGCTGCATTGAAGTTGGCGGCATGCGCGGCGCATGAAGATTCCAGTCAAAAACGGCCCCGGCGCTTGCCTGGCAAGCGTGAGCAGCTATGGTTTTTGCAAATGACCGCGCCTGCGGCGCATGACCGTGGCTGGCGCCTTCGATGACGGCGCTGCGCGCCATGACGGGAAGTCTGGTCATTCGCTCATCGAAGCGCAGCGACGTCATTTCGTCATCAAAAATGGCCCCAGTGCTTGACTGACAGGCGCGAGCAGCTATTGTTTTTGAAGTGATTGCCTACCGCGCCCCCGCCTGGCTGCCCGGCGGCCAGCTGCAAACCATCTGGCCGGCGCTGCACGCGCGGCGCGTGATGGGCGCGCCCATCGCCTGGCGGCGCGAGCGCTGGGACACGCCCGACGGCGACTTTGTCGATGTGGATTGGCTGCAGCCGTCTGACAACGATGAGGCGGCCAGGCCGCTGCTGGTGTTGTTCCACGGCCTGGAAGGCTCGTCGCGCAGCCACTACGCCGAGGCGTTTGCCGGCTGGGGGCGCGCACACGGGCTGCGTCTGGCCGTGCCGCACTTTCGCGGCTGCTCGGGCGAGCTGAACCGCGCGCCGCGCGCCTACCACTCGGGCGACTGGGCCGAGGTCGACTGGCTGCTGCAGCGCTTTCACGCCCGTCAGCAGGCCAGCGGTGGCGGCGCGCTGCTGGCGGTCGGCGTGTCGCTCGGCGGCAATGCGCTGCTGCGCTGGGCCGGCGAGGCGGGTCACACCGCAGCGCAGCGCGTCGGCGCCGTGGCGGCGATTTGCGCGCCGCTCGATCTGGCGGCCGGCGGGCGCGCCATCGGGCGCGGCTTCAACCGGCAGGTCTACACCCGCATGTTCTTGCGCACCATGAAGACCAAGGCCGCCGCCCAACTGGCGCAGCACCCGGGCCTGTTCGACGCCGCCCGCCTGGCCGCCGCGCGCGATCTGTACGCCTTCGACGATGTGTTCACCGCGCCGCTGCACGGCTTTGCCGGCGCCGACGACTACTACCGCCGCGCAGCCGCCAAGCCGCTGCTGGCCGACATCCGCGTTCCCGCACTGGCGCTGAACGCGCTGAACGACCCCTTCGTGCCCGCCGACTCGCTGCCGCGCGCCAGCGAGGTCGGCCGCCACGTCACGCTGTGGCAGCCGCGCGAGGGCGGTCACGTCGGCTTTGCCCAAGGTGCGCTGCCGCCGGGCGACGTGTTCTGGTTGCCGCGCGCAGTGGGCGGCTGGCTGCTTGAGCACGCATGACGAACGCACGCCCATAATGGCCCGATGGACGACATCGTCAAGCAGGCCATGGCCAAGTGGCCCAACGTGCCGCACGCCTACGGCTGGCTGGGGCTGGACGCGCGCGGCAACTGGTATCTGCGCGACGCCGCCGCGCAGGCGCTGGGCGGTTTTGCCAGCGGCGTGCCGGGCGCCAAGGGTGCGCTGCTGCAGCACGAGGCGCTGATGGCGTTCATCCAGCGCAACTATCTGGCCGACGAGGCCGGGCAATGGTTTTTCCAGAACGGGCCGCAGCGCGTGTTTGTCGAGCTCGAGGCCGCGCCCTGGGTCTGGCGCGTGGCGGCCGATGGCTCTGTGAGCGCGCACGACGGGCGGCCGGCCGAGGTGCGCGAGGTGTTCACCGACGAGCTGGGTCGCGTCTTCATGCGCACCGACCGGGGCTTTGGCCTGGTGCACACGCAGGACGTGGCGCTGGTCGCCGACGCCGTGGAAGCCGGCCGTTGGCAACCGCAGCCGGTGGCGAGCGCCGATCTGCCGGCGCGCGAGGGCTACGTGCTGAGTCCGCAAGCCGCCAGTGGGGCGCGTTGATGACTCATCATTTGATAGCTGCTCGCGCTTGATGGACGCGCACCAGAGCCTGATTTCACATGAAAAAAAGCCGCTGACACAGCGGCTTTTTTTGTGGGCGAGGCAGCCCGGCTTACTTGGCGTGATCGACCATGTACTGGATGGCCGCGCGCAGCTCGTCGTCGGTGGCGGTCGAGGCGCCGCGCGGGGGCATGGCGCCCTTGCCGTTGATGGCGACTTTCAGCATGGCGTCCATGCCGGTGGCGATGAAGGGTGCCCACGCGGCCTTGTCGCCGAACTTGGGCGCGCCGGCCACACCCGCGCCGTGGCAGGTAACGCACGACTTGTCGTACAGCGCCTTGCCGACCGCCGGGTCGGCCGCGGGCGCGGCTGCAGCCGGTGCAGCAGCCACCACGGCAGCGGCCGGCGCGGCCGCTGCAGCGGGCGACGCCGCCTCAGCGGGTGCAGCGGCGGGTGCCGGTGTCGGCGCGGCGGCCGCCGGGGCAGCGGCTGCACCAGCGGCGCTGGCGGCGTCGGCCGGTGCGGCGGGCTCGGCCAGTTTGCCGCCGGCTTGGTTGGCCATGTAGACCACCGCGCGGCCGATTTCGACATCGCTGAAATTGCCGCCACCTTGCGGGGCCATGGCGCCCTTGCCCTTGAGGGCGGCGTTCAGCAGCGCCTCGTAGCCCTGCGCCAGGCGCGGGCCCCAAGCGGCGGCGTCGCCCAACTTCGGCGCACCCGACACGCCGGTGGCGTGGCAGGCCGCGCACTGCGCCTTGTAGACCTCTTCACCGCTGGCCAACGGCCGGTTGGCATCGCGGATTTCCACGCTGCCGACTTTTTGCAGCCGCTCGGCAATGCCGCGCTCGATGTCGGACGCGCCCGGCGCCTTCTGGTTGGCCGACGTGACGTACATGACCAGCCCGATGATGATGAACACCGGCAACACGAAAGCCGCCAGGCTGGCCCAGAACAACTGCTTCGGTGACCTGATCGGGCCGGTGTGTGCTTCTTCGTGCGTGATGTCGCTCATGGCGTCCTCGGGGGCTCAGTCGTGTGGTGTTTTGTGTGGGGAGGCGGCAGCGCACCAGCCAGCACCGTGGCGCGCGCGCATCAGCCGGCGATTATAGGGCGCGGCCCGGGCGCCATTTGGCGGTCAATGGGCGCCGCGCGGGCCGATCCGGCCGGCCCGCGCGAGGGCTCGTCAGTTGGCCGCCGCCGGGGCCGGCGCGGGCGCCTGGTACTCGGTCCAGCCGCCGCCCAGCGCCTTGTACAACTGCACTTCGTTGGCGCGCTGCGCCAGCCGCACCTGCGCCAGCGATTGTTCGATGGCGAACAGCGAGCGCTGCGCGTCCAGCAAATCAAGGTAGTTGGCGATGCCGTTGCGATAGCGCAGATCGGCCAGTCGGAAGCGGTCGCGCTCGGCAACAGCCTGCGCCTGCAGGGCGGCGAGCTGGTCGGCCAGCGTGGCGCGCCCGGCCAGCGCATCGGCCGCTTCGCGGAAGGCGGTCTGGATGGCTTTCTCGTACTGCGCCACGGCGATCTCGCGTGCGGCGCGCGCGGCTTCCAGGTTGGCCTGGTTGCGGCCCATGTCGAAAATCGGCAGGCTGATGCTGGGGCCGAACGACCAGGCGCGGTTGGCGGCGCTGAACAGGCCGTCGAGGTCGCCGCTGACGCGCCCCAGGCTGCCGGTGAGCGAGATGCGCGGGAAGAAGTTGGCGCGCGCCGCGCCGATGTTGGCGTTGGCGCCGATCAACTGCTGCTCGGCGGCGCGGATGTCGGGGCGGCGCAGCAGCAGGTCGGACGGCAGACCGGCCGCCACCTCGGCAAAGGTCGGCAAATCGGCCGCCGGCTGCACCGCCGCCGTCGCTTGCGTCAGATCGCGCGGCGCTTCGGCCGTGACCACGGCAGGCACCGGCGGAATCAGGCGTTCGGGAACCGGCTGGCCCACCAGCAGGGTCAGCAGGTTGATGTCCTGCGCGCGCAGGCGCTGCTGCTGGGCGCGCGTGGCCTGCGCGCTGGCCGACAGCGATTCGGCCAGCCGCATGTCGAGCGCTGACGACGCGCCGTTGTCAAAGCGCAGCTTGGTCAGACGCAGCGACTGGTCGCGCGTGCCCAGCGTGCGCTCGGCCAGCGCCAGCAGCTCGGTGTCGGTCTTCAACTGCAGCCAGGTGCTGGCCACGCTGGCGATCAGGCTGATCTGCGCCGACTTGCGCGCTTCCTCGGTCGCCAGGTAGTTGGCCAGCGCGACGTCTTTCAGCGCGGCGACGCGGCCGAAAAAGTCCAGCTCCCACGCCGACACGCCAACGCCCACGCTGTAGCTGGTCGTCACGCTGGGGCCGCCCAGCGCCGCGTAGGGGTTGGGCGCCGAGCGCGTGGCGCCGCCGGTGACGCCGACGCTCGGAAACTGGTCGGCGCGGCGAATCTGGTACTGCGCGCGCGCCTGCTCGATGTTCTGCACCGCCACGCGCAGGTCGCGGTTGTTCTCCAGCGCGAGCTGGATCACTTCGCGCAGCTGCGCGTCGTGCACGAACTGCTGCCACGGCAGGTCGGCGGCGGCAACGCCGCCTTCCACCTGCGCGCCGGCCGAATCGGGCCAGGTGGCGCTGACGGGGGCGGCGGGTTGTTCGTACTTGGGCACGAACGAGCAGGCGGCGAGCGTGGCCACCCACAAGGGCGTCGCCAGCCAGCGAACGAGGGCGCGTGCTTTCATCGCGGGCAACGGGGAATTGAAGGGGATCACGGTGTGGGCTCCACGGGTTCGCCGCTGCCGACACCGGCGCTGCGTGCGTGCTGCTGGGCCATTTCCTGCTCGCGCTTGCCACCCTTGAAGATGGAGCGCACGACCAGGAAGAACACCGGCACCAGGAACACGGAAAGAACGGTGCCCACCACCATGCCGCCGATCACGCCGGTGCCGATGGCGCGCTGGCTGGCCGAGCTGGCGCCCGAGGCAATGGCCAGCGGCACCACGCCGGCGGTGAAGGCGAGCGAGGTCATCAGGATGGGGCGGAAGCGCAGGTGCGCCGCTTCCAGCGCCGCCTGCAGCACGCTGCGGCCCTGGGCCTGCAAGTCCTTGGCGAACTCGATGATCAGGATGGCGTTCTTCGCCGACAGGCCGATGATGGTGATCAGGCCGATCTGGAAGTACACGTCGTTGGTCAGCCCGCGCAGGTTGACGCCGATCAGCACGCCCAGCACGCCCAGCGGCACCACCAGGATCACCGCCAGCGGAATCGACCAGCTCTCGTACAGCGCCGACAACGCCAGGAACACCGCCAGGATGGCGAAGGCGTAAAGCAGGATCGCCTGGTTGCCGGCCAGCTTTTCCTCGCGCGACTGGCCGGTCCATTCGATGCCGAAGCCGGGCGGCAGCTTGGCCGCCAGCGCCTCCATCTCTGCCATCGCCTGGCCGGTACTCTGGCCCGGCGCCGCGGCACCTTCGATGCGCATGGCCGGGTAGCCGTTGTAGCGCACGGTCTGCATCGGGCCGGTCACCCAGCTGGTGGTGGCAAAGGCCGACAGCGGCACCGCCTGCCCGGCGCTGTTTTGCACCGTCAGGCGCAGGATGTCCTCCGGCTGCATGCGCGCAGCGGCGTCGGCCTGTACCACCACCCGCTGCATGCGGCCGGCGTTGGGGAAGTCGTTGACGTAGGACGAACCGAGCGCGGTCGAGATGGCGCTGTTGATGGCCGAGAAGCTGACGCCCTGCGCGGCGGCCTGGTCGCGGTTGATGTCGACGCGCAACTGCGGCGCATCTTCCAGGCCGTTGGGCCGTACGCCGGAGACCACCTTGCTTTGCGCGGTCATGCCCAGCAACTGGTTGCGCGCGGCCAGCAAGGCGTCATGGCCCTGGCTGCTGCGGTCCTGCAGTCGCAGGTTGAAGCCGGCACTGACGCCCAGTTCGGGAATGGGCGGTGGGCTCAGCGAGAAGATGAAGGCGTCCTTGACCCCGGAGAGCGCGCCCATGGCGCGTCCGGCCACGGCGTCGGCGCCGTGCTCGGCCCCCTTGCGTTCGTCCCACGGTTTGAGCGAGACAAACGACAGCGCCGCGTTCTGCCCCTGGCCCGAGAACGAGAAGCCCATCACCGCCACCATGTTGGCCACCTCGGGCTGCTTGAGCAGGTAGCCCTCGACCTGCTCGACCACCGCCTGCGTGCGCTCCAGCGTGGCGCCCGCCGGCAGTTGAATGTTGACGATGATGTAGCCTTGGTCTTCCTGCGGCAGGAACGAAGTGGGCAGGCGCGTGTACATCCAGCCCACCGCGGCGCCGATGGCCAGGTAGACGATCATCATGCGGCCGCCGCGCTTGAGCAGCGCGCCGACCCAGCCCTCGTAGCGCGAGGTCAGGCGCGTGAAGCCGCGGTTGAACCAGCCAAAGAAACCTTTTTTCTCGTGGTGGTGGCCGGCCTCCACCGGTTTGAGCAGCGTGGCGCACAAGGCCGGCGTGAGCGACAGCGCCAGGAAGGCCGAGAACGCGATCGACACCGCCATCACCAGTGAGAACTGGCGGTAGATGTTGCCGATCGAGCCCGAGAAGAAGGCCAGGGGCACGAACACCACGATCAGCACCACGGTGATGCCGATGATGGCGCCCGAGATCTGCCCCATCGCCTTGCGCGTGGCCTGCACCGGCGAGAGCCCTTCCTCGCTCATGATGCGCTCGACGTTCTCGACCACCACGATGGCGTCGTCCACCACGATGCCGATCACCAGCACCATGCCGAACATGGTCAGCACGTTGATCGAGAAGCCCGCCACCAGCATCACCGCCAGCGTGCCCAGCAGCGCCACCGGCACCACGATGGTGGGGATCAGCGTGTAGCGCCAGTTCTGCAAGAAGATGAACATGACGATGAACACCAGCGCCACCGCTTCGAACAAGGTTTGCACCACCTGCTCGATCGAGATCTGCACGAAGGTGGAGCTGTCGTAGGGGATGGTGTAGCTCACACCGGCCGGGAAGAAGGCCTCCAGCTCTGCCATGCGCTTTTTCACCGCCTTGGCGACCGCCAGTGCGTTGGCGCCGGGCGCCAGCTGAATGCCCATGCCGACGCTGGGCTGGCCGTTCAGGCGCGCTGCGGTGGCGTAGCTCTGGGCGCCCAGTTCGATGCGCGCCACGTCCTTCAGGCGCACGGCGGCGCCGCTGGTCTGCGCGCGCAGCGTGATGTTGCCGAACTGCTCGACGGTGGACAGCTGGCCCGGGACGATCACCGTGGCGGTGGTGGCCTGGTCGGGCGCCAGCGGCAGGTCGCCAATGCTGCCCGCCGACACCTGCGCGTTCTGCGCCGCGATGGCGGCGTTGACGTCGGCCGGCGCCAGGCCGTAGCTTTGCAGCTTGGCCGGATCGAGCCAGATGCGCATGGCGCGCTCGGCGCCGAACAGCTGGACCTGGCCGATGCCGGGCAGGCGCTGCAGTTCGGGCTGCACGTTGCGCGCCGCGTAGTCGGCGATCCGCGTCACGTCCGCGCCTGGCTCGGACGAGGACAGCATGGTGAACATGAGGAAGTTGGATTGCGACTTCTCGACCCGCACGCCCTGCTGGTTGACCACCGAGGGCAGCCGCGGCGTGGCGCGGGCCAGGCGGTTTTGCACCTCCACCTGCGCCAGATCGAGGTTGGTGCCCGGCTCGAACGAGAGGGTGATGCTGCCGGTGCCGTTGGCCTGCGCCACCGACTCCATGTAGGCTAGGCCGGGCGCGCCGTTCATTTCGCGCTCGATCACCGAGAGCACCGAGTCTTCCAGCGTCTGCGCCGAAGCGCCGGGGTAGGCGGCGGAAAGCACCACCGTGGGCGGGGCCACCGACGGGTATTGCGCCACCGGCAGCCGCGTGATGGACGTCGCGCCCAGCACGATGATGAACAGGGCGATCACCCACGCGAAGATGGGCCGATCAATGAAAAAGCGTGCCATGTGCGCTCAGCCTCTTCTTTTAGTTCGACGCTGCGCTGGCCGGCGCCGAGGCGGCGGCTGCCGGTGCGCTTGCTGCAGGTTTTGTAGCTGCTGGCGCTTGTTGGGCTTGCGCCGAGGCTGTTTTTGGCACCCAGGGCACGGGCTTGACCACCTTGGCGCCCATCATCAGCTTCATGGCGCCTTCCACCATCACCTGCTCGCCGGGCTTGAGGCCCTCGGTGACGATCCAGTCCTGGCCTTTCTGGCCGCCGATCTTGATCGGGCGCGGCGCCACGGCGCCATCGGGCGCCACCACCATCACGCTGTCGCCTTTCGTGCCGCGCGTCACGGCCTGCTGCGGCAGCAGGATCGCATTGGCGATTTCGGCCTGCTCGACGCGCGCCCGCACGTACATGCCGGGCATCAGCAGGCCGCCCGGGTTGGGCACCTCGGCGCGCAGGTTGACCTGGCCGGTGGTGGGGTCGACGCTCAGGTCGGTGAACAGCAGGCGCGCCGGCTGGCCGTAGACCTGGCCGTTTTCCAGCAGCACCTGCACGCGGGCGGCTTCGGCGCCGCTGGCGCGCGTCAGCTTGCCGGCCTGCAGCGCTTCGCGCAGCTTCAGCACCTCGACCGCCGACTGCGTGATGTCGAGGTACAGCGGGTTGATCTGCTGGATGGTGGCCAGCTGCGTGCCCTCGGTGGCGCTGACCAGCGCGCCCTCGGTCACCAGCGAGCGGCCGATGCGGCCCGAGATCGGCGCCGTGACGGTGGCATAACCCAGGTTGATGTCGGCCGTGCGCACGGCGGCGCGCGCGGCGGCCACCTGCGCCTGCGCGGCTTTTTCGGCGGCCACTGCCGCATCAAATTCCTGCTTGCTCACCGCATTGGCCGCCACCAGCGGGCGATAGCGGGTGACCATGGCGCTGGCGTTGGCCATTTGCGCCTGCGCCTGTGCCAGTTGCGCCTGCGCGCTTTGCTGCGTCGCTTGGTAAGGCGCCGAATCGATCTGGTACAGCACCTGGCCCGCGCGCACGTCGCTGCCTTCGGTGAACACGCGCTTGTTCAGGATGCCGGTGGCGCGCGCGCGCACCCGGGCCACGCGCGAGGGCTCCAACCGGCCGGGCAGTTCGGTGCTCAGGCTCACGGTGCCGGGCTGCACGGTGACCACCGCCACTTCGGGCGGTGGCGGGGCGCCGCCGCCAGCGCCGCCGGCGGCGGGTTGCTGCTTGTCACCGCAGGCGGCCAGCAGGGCCGCCAGCAGCACGCTGGTGCCCAGGGGAACAAGACGGAAAGCCATCGAGCGGCGCGGAGCGGAGGTTTGCATGTTCTTTTCTCGCTGAGGGACGCGGGCACGGGTTGCGGGCACCAGGCCGTGCGGCCGGAAACAGCCACAGATCACAACGCCGGGGAATGATCGTAGTCAAAATCCCTTGCGGACACCCGCCCAAAGCGGCGAATTATACATACATGCGTGAATGTATGTGTTAGAGTGCTGACTCTGATGTCGATCCAGCCCATTTCCTGCTGACACCATGGCGCGCCGCACCAAGCAAGATGCCCAGGCCACGCGCGAAGCCTTGCTCGACGCCGCCGAGCGCGTGTTCGAGCTACGCGGCGTGTCGCACACCTCGCTCGCCCACATCGCCGAGGCGGCGGGGCTGACGCGCGGCGCGGTGTACTGGCATTTCAAGGACAAGGCGGCGCTGTTCAACGCCATGATGGAGCGCGTGACGCTGCCGCTTGAAAAAGAGCTGGAAGGGCTGGCCCAGTGCACCGGCGACCCGATCGACGCGCTGGTGCAGCGCCTGATGCACTCCATCGCGCAGATCGCCAGCGACGCGCGCACCCAGCGCGTGCTCCACATCGCCACCATGATGGTCGAGCATGTCGAGGATTTGTGGCCGGTGCGCGAGCGCCATGCGCAGGTCGACAGCGCCAATGTCGAGCGCGTGATGCAGGCCTTCGAGGCCGCCAGCGCCCTGCGAGGACAAGCGCTGCCGGCGCCCGCGCGGCAACTGGCCGACGGCTTTCATGCGCTGGTGCGCGGACTGGTGCACAGCTGGTTGCTGCGGCGCGGTTTCGACCTCGAAGCCACGGCGCGCGTGGCTGTGCGCGCCTATCTGCTGGGCATCGGCCTGCCGGTGCACGGCGATGCAGCGGTGGCGCCCGCGCGCAATCAGGGATAATCGCCGGCTGTTCTGCAAGCGGCTGTAGCTCAGTGGATAGAGTATTGGCCTCCGAAGCCAAGGGTCGCAGGTTCGATCCCTGCCAGCCGCGCCAGACTTTACGCTCCCCCCTGAGGCGCTGACGCGCCTTCCCCCGGAGGGGGACAACGCTGGTGGTCGGGGGGACCCCGACCACGGCGTTCCCGCTTGGCCTGCTCCGCGGCCTTTTGATCACGCTGCAAAAGCCTTGGCTGGCGCCAAGGCTTTTTTGTTGGGCGCTTTGTTTTTGATAGCTGCTCGCGCTTGTCTAGCAAGCGCTGGGGCTTGAAAAGACTGCGCTCTTGGGTGGGCCGATGCATGGGCGTCGCCCCCGTCCGGGTTCTGCCATGCGACTGTGGTGCAATGCACCGTTTCGCGCGCCCAGGGTTTTGAATCACCTCATGAGACCGTCTTTTTTTCGTCGCCGCCGCGTCCTGAGCGCCGGCGCGACGTTGCTCGCGCTGGCCGGCTGCGCCACGCCGCCGCCGGCTGCGCCACGCCGCCGCCGGCTGCGCCGCCGCTCGAACAAATCGCGCCGCCAGCCTGGATCGCGCCGCTGCCGCACGCCGGCAGCGCGGTGGCGTTGGCCGACTGGTGGCGTGCGGCGGGCGATGCCACGCTGACCGA
>JAGOVZ010000220.1 GCA_018060485.1 Ottowia sp.
GCGTGGCACCGTCATCGCCTGGCACGGCCTGGCGCGCACCGGGCGCGACATGGACGAGCTGGCCGCCCACCTGTCGGCGCGCGGCTATCGCGTGCTGTGCCCCGACACCGTGGGGCGGGGCCTCAGCCAATGGGCCAGCAAGCCCGAGCGCGAATACTGCCTGGCCGCCTACGCCCGGCTGGCGCGCGATTTCGTGCTGCAGCTGGGCATCGAACAATGCCACTGGGTCGGCACCTCGATGGGCGGCGCCATCGGCATGGTGGCGGCGTCAGGCCTTTTCGAGCCCGAGCTGCGCGCGCGCATCCTGAGCCTGACGCTGAACGACAACGCGCCCGAGCTGGCGGCCACAGCCATCGAACGCATCAAGGCCTACGCCGGCCAGCCGCCCGCTTTTGACCGCGTAACCGAGCTGGAAGCCTTCTTGCGCACGGCGTACAAGCCCTACGGCTTTCTGACCGACGCGCAGTGGCGACGCCTGACGGAGACCAGCACGCGCCGCCTGCCCGACGGCCGCGTGACGCCGCACTACGACCCGGCCATCGTCCAGCAATTCACGCACCACCCCGACGACTACCTGCTGTGGTCGCACTACGACGCGCTGGCCGTTCCGGTGCTGCTGCTGCGCGGCGCCGAGTCGGACCTGGTGCTGCGCGACACCGCCGAGCGCATGACCACGCGCGGCCCCGGCGCGCGTGGCCAGTTGCGCTGGATCGAGGTGCCGGGCTGCGGCCACGCGCCGGCGCTGAATGTGCCGGCGCAGCTGGACGTGGTGAGCAATTTCATCGGCCGGGCCGAGCGGTCGGCCAACGCCATTGCCGCCTGACCTCTCAAGCCAGACCCTGGCGCAACCCAACACCCGTTCGTCCTGAGCTTGTCGAAGGACTTTGGCGGCAAACAAATCGGCTTCGACAGGCTCAGCCCGAACGGGTGATGAGCTCGGGTTGCTTTTTGAGAATGGTCATCAAAATAGCCGCTGGCGCTTGATGGACAAGCGCAGGCAGCTATTTTTAATATAGCAATCCGTCGATCAGCTTTTGGCACCCTTCGCCCGCGCGCGTTCGCGCGTGGCAGCCGCTTCGCCGTCGTCCGCGCGGCGCTGCGTCGGCCAGCCTTGCAGATGCTCCTGCACGATCTCGGCCAGCGCCGCCATCCACGTCGGGTCGTCGTTCAGGCAAGGAACGTAGCCAAACTCCTTGCCACCCGCGGCCTTGAACGCCGCCTGCCCCTCCATGGCGATTTCTTCCAGCGTCTCCAGGCAATCGGCGACGAAGCCGGGGCACACCACGTCGACGTGCGGTGTGCCGGCGCGGCCAAGCTGCTCCAGCACCGTTTGCGTGGCCGGCTCCAGCCACTTGGCCTTGCCAAAGCGCGACTGAAACGTCAGCACCCATTCATCGTCCTTCAACGCCAGCCGCTCGGCCAGCAGGCGGGCAGTCTTGTGGCATTCGCAGTGGTAGGGGTCGCCCAGCGTCAGCGTGCGCTCGGGCACGCCGTGAAAGCTCATCACCAGCTTGTCGGGTCGCCCATGGCTTTGCCAGCGCTGGTGCACCACGCGGGTCAGCGCGCGGATGTAGCCGGGGTCGTCGTGAAAGCGGTTCACAAAGCGCAGCTCGGGCACATGCCGCGCCGTGCGCGCCCAGTCGGCCACGGCATCGATCACGCTGGCGGTGGTGGTGCCCGAGTACTGCGGGTACATCGGCACCACCAGGATGCGGGTGCAGCCGCGCTTTTTCAGCTCGTCCAGTTGCGAGGCGATGGACGGGTTGCCATAGCGCATGGCCAGCCGCACGCTGACGTCGTGCCCGCGCTCGCCCAGGTAGCCGCGCAGCATCACCTCCTGCTTGCGGCTCCACACCATCAGCGGCGAGCCTTCGGGCGTCCAGATCTGCTGGTACTTGGCGGCCGATTTGGCCGGCCGCGTGCGCAGGATCACGCCGTGCAGGATCGGCTTCCACACCGCTGGCGGAATCTCCACCACGCGCGGGTCGGCGAGGAATTCAGCCAGGTAACGCCGCGTGGCGGCCGCCGTCGGCGCATCGGGCGTGCCCAGGTTGCACAGCAGCACGCCGGTGCGCGCTGGCTGGCCGTGGGTCATCTCGGGTTCGGGTCGAAAACGCATGCGGTATTCTGACCGGCCCTTCGACCGACCCTGAAAACCACCGCCCGCCATGACCGCCCTCGGCCTCGACGTGGCCCGCATCCGCGCCATCACCCTCGATCTGGACGACACGCTGTGGCCCATCTGGCCCACCATCCAGCGCGCCGAAGATGCCTTGAGCGCCTGGCTGAGCACGCACGCCCCGCGCACCGCCGCACTGGCGCGCAACCCCGATACACGGCAGCGCGCGCGTGAGCAGGTGCTGGCCGATCGCCCCGCGCAAGCGCACGATCTGGCCACGATCCGCCGCGAAGCCATTCGCCAACTGCTGACCTGGGCGGGCGACGCCCCTTTGCTGGCCGAGCCCGCCTTCGAGGTCTTCTTCGCCGAACGGCAGCGCGTGACGTTGTTTACCGACGCCCTGCCCGCACTGGCCGCCCTCAGCGCGCGCTATCCCGTGGTCGCGCTCAGCAACGGCAATGCCGACGTGCACCGCGTAGGCATCGGCCAGTTCTTTCGTGGTGCCGTCAACGCCACGCAGATCGGCGTCGGCAAGCCGGATCGCCGCATCTTCACCGCCGCCGCGCAAGCCGCGGGCGTGCCCGAGAGCGCCGTGCTGCACGTCGGCGACGACGCCCACCTTGACGGCGCTGGAGCCCTGGCCGCCGGCATGCAGGTGGCGTGGATCAATCGAGGCGGTGAGCATTGGCCAGCTGCGATCCCCGGGCGCCCGCACGCGGTGGCCTCGGACATGCGAGCCTTGTGCGAACTGCTGGGCGTGGAAACAGCCCATCAAGACTGATCCTGGTGGTTTTCGGGGCCGGTGCGGAACGAGATTTGTTCTCGGGGAATTTACTCCGACCCCATTTTTACTGACCCCATTTCTATCGAAAATGATAGCTTCCTGCGCTTGATTGACAAGCGCCAGCGCCCTTTTTCACATCCAATCAAGCAACGCACGCGCCCGCGTCGCCCGGCTCTCAGCGCGCCCGTGCGAGATCGAGCGTCCAGTAGCTGACATAGCTGGTTGCGACGCGGTAGCCGCAACTGCCGCCACCGCGACGCAAAACTGCCAGCGGAGCACGCCACCGCCCTTGAAATCGCCTCGTTTGGCCTTAAACTAGCACTCGCTGGGGATGAGTGCTAACAACTGGCGCCGCCCATCGCATCCGGTTGTCCGCCGCTCGGTGATGGAGCGGTGCGAGAGCCAGAAAGTCTTTCAAATCTTTAACTTAGGAGAACCCATGAAACTGCGCCCCCTCGCCGATCGCGTGATCGTCAAGCGCCTGGAAAACGAAACCAAGACCGCTTCGGGCATCGTCATTCCCGACAACGCCGCCGAGAAGCCCGACCAGGGCGAAGTCGTGGCCGTCGGCCCCGGCAAGAAGAACGACAAGGGCGAAGTCTCTGCCATGAACGTCAAAGTGGGCGACCGCGTGCTGTTCGGCAAGTACAGCGGCCAGACCGTCAAGGTCGATGGCGACGAGTTGCTGGTGATGAAGGAAGACGACCTGTTCGCCGTGGTCGAGAAGTAAGCTCTCTCTCACCTCCCCGGATACTCTTTATTTGATAGCTGCTCGCGCTTGCCAGACTTGCGCTAGAGCCTTTTTTCATTCAAATTTTCAGGAGCCAATCAAATGGCAGCAAAAGACGTAGTTTTCGGTTCTGACGCCCGCGCCCGCATGGTCGAAGGCGTGAACATTCTGGCCAACGCGGTCAAGACCACCCTGGGGCCCAAGGGCCGCAACGTGGTGCTCGAGCGCTCGTTCGGCGCCCCCACCGTCACCAAGGACGGCGTGTCGGTCGCCAAAGAGATCGAGCTGAAAGACAAGCTGCAGAACATGGGCGCGCAGATGGTCAAGGAAGTCGCATCCAAGACCAGCGACGCCGCCGGTGACGGCACCACCACCGCCACCGTGCTGGCCCAGGCCATCGTGCGCGAGGGCATGAAGTACGTGGCCGCCGGCATGAACCCGATGGACCTCAAGCGCGGCATCGACAAGGCCGTGGTGCAGCTGGTTGAGCAGCTCAAGAAGGCCAGCAAGGCCGCCACCACCAGCAAAGAGATCGCCCAGGTCGGCGCCATCTCCGCCAACTCCGACGAGTCGATCGGCAAGATCATCGCCGATGCGATGGACAAGGTGGGTAAAGAGGGTGTGATCACCGTCGAAGACGGCAAATCGCTCGACAACGAGCTGGACGTGGTTGAAGGCATGCAGTTCGACCGCGGCTACCTGTCGCCCTACTTCATCAACAACCCCGAGAAGCAGGCCGCGGTCCT
>JAGOVZ010000221.1 GCA_018060485.1 Ottowia sp.
TGCGCGCCGGTGTTCGTGCAGCGCGCCGCGCTGGTGGCGCTGCAGCAGACCGAATCCATCACCCCCCGCATCGTGGCGCACCTGAAAACCTGCCGCGACACGCTGGTGCCGCTGCTGCAAACCGTGCCCGGCGTGCAGACCAGCGCCGCGCCGGGCGGCATGTACGCCTTTTTGCGCGTGGCTGGGCATGACGATTCGCTGCAACTGGCCAAGCGCCTGGTCGCCGAAGCTGGCCTGGGCCTGGCGCCCGTCATTGCCTTCGCGCCTGAGGCGGAAGGCTGGCTGCGTTGGTGCTTTGCGTCGAAAGACGTGGCGCGGCTGGGGCAGGGCGTGGATCGGCTACGGCGCTGGCTGCGCGGCGGGCCAGGCGGCGTGAAGACGTCGCTACGCCCACGGGGCGCGATGTGACCCGGCGTGCCACCAAGCCTGAGCTCGCGGTTTGGCGCACCGCGCTGGCGGGCCTCGCGCTGGTGCAGGCAAACACGCACAGGCGCTTTGCGCGCCACACGCACGACACCCACGGCATCGGCCTCATCGACGCGGGCTGTCAGCACTCGGCCAGCGGGCGCGGGGCGGTGCAGGCCGTCCGCGGGCAACTCATCACCGTCAACCCGGGCGAGGTCCACGACGGCTTGCCGATGCAAGGCGAAAAGCGCCGCTGGCGCATGCTGAACATTGAAAGTTCGCTATTGAAAGAAGAGTATTCAGCGCTTGAGTGGACACATCCCGTGTTTGACGACGGGCGCATGGCGCGGCTGTTCGATGCGCTGTTTGCCAGCGCCATCCGGGGCGATGCGGCGCTGGCGCTGGAGCAACACCTGGCCGTGCTGCTGCACCACGCACCGATCACGTCGAAGCTGGGCGCGGAACTTGGGCGCCCGAACGGCCCGGGCGCCGCGCTGGTGCGGGCGCGCGAGCAGCTCGCCGATGGGGCACAGCCCCCGCCCTCGTTGGCCGAACTGGCGCGCGAGGCGGGCTTGAGCCGCTATCAATTCTTGCGCGCGTTCAGCGCCCGCTTCGGCCTGCCGCCGGCCGCCTGGGCCGGGCAGCAGCGGCTGGCGCGCGCCGAGCGGCAGCTGGCATGCGGCATGGCCCTGGCCGACGCGTCCGCGGCCAGCGGCTTTGCCGACCAAAGCCACATGACGCGGGCATTCAGCCGCTTTCGGGGCTACACGCCGGGGCAATTCGCCGCTGCCCGCTGATGAGCGGGCGCCGCTGCAATTTCGTTCAAGACCCGCCCCGCCGGTTGCGCGAGGCTTGGGGTTCGACTGTGATGCTGGCATCGAACCCTCATGAACACCCCTCTCTCGAACGCTCGCTGGCTGGGCATGGCGCTGTGCGGCGGCGCCATGGAGCAGCCCTGGCTGCGCCCGGTGCCGGCCACGGCGGTAGGGGCGGTCGTGTATTACGCGCTGGTGCCGGGCGTGCTGGGCTTTTGGCTGTGGTTCGCGGGCTCGTCGCGCGTGAGCGGCGCCGAGGCTTCGCTGATGACGGCGCTGATGCCGGTATCGGCATTGGCACTGGCCGCTACGGTGCTTGGCGAGCGCATCACGCCCGCGCAGATCGCCGGCTGTGCGCTGGTGCTGGGCGCGGTGGCGCTGGCGGCGCGGCGGTGAAATCGATGCACTGCGCCAGTGCATGATGGCGGCCTGCCCATGAACGACCAGAATGAACGCCGCGCCCGGGCGACTCCCATCGCCGCCAGCGGTTCACCACGCACCGACGGCCACGCCGCCCCGGGGTGCGCCAGCCGCGCGCCGGGCCTGCACCTGATCGGCGATCTGCACGGCTGCCGCACCGGTGCCGCGCGCATGACCGATGCCGGCGCACTGGAGTCGTTCTGCCGCCAGGCCGTGGCCGACGCGGGCCTCACCATCGTCGGCAGCCTGTTCCACAGCTTTGGCGCGGGGCAGGGCGTCACAGGCGCGGTGGTGCTGGCCGAATCGCATCTGGCGATCCACACCTGGCCGGAAGACGCGCTGGTGACGCTGGATGTGTACGTCTGCAACTACCGCGGCGACAGCAGCGCCCGGGCCGAAGCGCTGTTTGGCGCGCTGCAGCAGGCGTTCGCGCCCGCCGATGCGTGTGTGCACCGCGTGTGGCGGCGTTGAACCGACGCGCCAGGCATCGCCTCGGGCTATAATCCTCAGGTTTTGCAACTCGCAATACGCACGTGGCGTGCAGTTCCGGCGCGCCTCGCAAGTCAAACCATTTGGAACGAAGGTAACGACAGATGATCTCCAAAGAGAACAAGGCCGCCGTGGTCAAGGACAACGCGCGCGCCGCCAGCGACACGGGCAGCCCCGAAGTGCAAGTGGCCATCCTCACGGCCCGCATCAACGAACTGACCCCCCACTTCAAGCAGCACGCCAAGGACCACCACGGTCGCCGCGGTCTGCTGCGCATGGTCAGCCGCCGCCGCAAGCTGCTGGACTACCTGAAGGGCAAGGACGCCGACCGCTACCTCGCCCTGATCCAGAAGCTGGGTCTGCGCAAGTAAGCGCATGACCACGAAAAACGCCTGAAGCCGTTGCATGGCTCAGGCGTTTTTGTCTTTTTTCAACCCGAAGGCCCACGAGTTCAGAAGCTGAAGCTGTGTCATTCCAAAAGCTGCTCCCGCGCCACGGGGGCGATTCCTGGAATGGCATCGTGTTCTGAATGAAATGTGGCTCCAGCGCACGACGGGTGTGCGCAAGCAGCTATCAAACAAGGAGCAACCGATGAGTCTGTTCAACAAAGTCACCAAGTCCTTCCAATGGGGCGACAAGACCGTCGTCATGGAGACGGGCGAGATCGCCCGCCAGGCCACGGGCGCCGTGCTGGTCGATATCGACGGCACCGTCATCCTGGCCACCGTGGCCGCCAGCAAGTCGGCCAAGCCGGGGCAGGATTTCTTCCCGCTCACCGTCGACTACATCGAGAAAACGTACGCCGCCGGCAAGATTCCTGGCAGCTTCTTCAAGCGCGAAGCCAAGCCGAGCGAGCTGGAGACGCTCACATCACGCCTGATCGACCGCCCGATCCGCCCGCTGTTCCCCGACGGTTTCTTCAACGAAGTCCACGTCGTCATCCACACCCTGTCGCTCAACCCCGAGGTCGATGCCGACATCGCCGCCATGATCGGCGTGAGCGCGGCCCTGTCGATCAGCGGCATCCCGTTCAACGGCCCCATCGGCGCGGCGCGCGTGGGCTACGTCAATGGCGAATACGTGCTGAATCCCGGCCCCACGGCGCGCAAGAGCAGCGCGCTGGATCTGGTCGTTGCCGGTACTGAATCCGCGGTGCTGATGGTCGAATCGGCAGCCAACCAGCTGACCGAAGACGTGATGCTGGGCGCCGTGGTGTTCGGCCACGACCAGGGCAAGATCGCCATCAACGCCATTCACGAACTGGTGCGCGAAGCCGGCAAGCCGCTGTGGGCCGACAACGGCACCTGGGCGCCCGAAGTCAAGGACGAAGCCTTCATCAACAAAGTCGGTGCGCTGGCCGAGCCGAAACTGCGCGAGGCCTATCAAATCCGCAGCAAGCAAGCCCGCACCCAAGCGCTGCGCGAGGCCACCGCGGCCGTCAAGCAGGCGCTGACCGCAGAAGCCGTGGCGTTCGACCCGGTCAAGCTCGACAACCTGCTGTTCGAAATCGAAGCACGCATCGTGCGCGGCCAGATACTGGCCGGCGAGCCGCGCATCGACGGCCGCGACACGCGCACCGTGCGCCCCATCGAAATCCGCAACAGCGTGCTGCCGCGCACCCACGGCTCGGCGCTGTTCACGCGCGGCGAGACGCAGGCGCTGGTCGTCACCACGCTCGGCACCGAGCGCGATGCGCAGCGCATCGACGCGCTGGCCGGCGAGTTTGAAGACCGCTTTTTGTTCCACTACAACATGCCCCCCTTCGCCACCGGCGAAGTCGGCCGCATGGGCTCCACCAAGCGCCGCGAAGTCGGCCACGGCCGCCTGGCCAAGCGCGCGTTGATTCCGCTGCTGCCGGCCGAGGACGAGTTCCCGTACACCATCCGCGTGGTGTCGGAGATCACCGAGTCGAACGGCTCGTCGTCGATGGCTTCCGTCTGCGGCGGCTGCCTGTCGATGATGGACGCCGGCGTGCCGATGAAGGCGCACGTCGCCGGCATCGCCATGGGCCTGATCAAGGAAGACAACCGCTTTGCCGTGCTGACCGACATCCTGGGCGATGAAGATCACCTGGGCGACATGGACTTCAAGGTGGCCGGCACGACCAACGGCATCACCGCGCTGCAGATGGACATCAAGATCCAGGGCATCACGAAAGAGATCATGCAGGTCGCCCTGGCGCAGGCCAAGGAAGCGCGCATGCACATCCTGGGCAAGATGCAAGAGGCGA
>JAGOVZ010000222.1 GCA_018060485.1 Ottowia sp.
GGCACCGCGTCATACAGCTCGGCCACGTTGCTCATGCCGCCGCCCAGCACGATGACGTCGGGGTCGAGCAGGTTGATGACCTGCGCCAGCGAGCGCGCCAGCCGCTCGGCGTAGCGCGCCAGGCTGGCGGCGGCCATGCCGTCGCCAGTGCGCGCGGCGGTCACGATGGCGGCGGTGTCCAGCACCGCGCCGCTTGCACGTGCATGATCGGCCGCCAAGCCCGGGCCGGACAAGAACAGCTCCAGGCAGCCCGCGCGACCGCACCAGCAGCGCGGCGCCAGCTCGCCCGCATCGGCGCGCGGCAGGGGGTTGTGGCCCCACTCGCCCGCCACGCCATTGCACCCGCGCAGCACGCGCCCATGCACCGCCACGCCCGCGCCCACGCCAGTGCCCAGGATGGCGGCGAACACCACGTCGGCGCCTGCGCCGGCGCCGTCGGTCGCTTCGGACAGCGCCAGACAGTTGGCGTCGTTCTCCAGCCGCACCGGGCGATTCAGCAGTTTTTCCAGGTCTTGCTGCAAAGGCTGGCCGTTCAGCGCCGTCGAATTGGCGTTGCGCACGCGGCCCGTCAGCGGCGACAGGCTGCCCGGCATGCCAATGCCCAGCGGCAAAGCCGTCACGCCCAAGCGTTGCTCAGCCTGCGCCACCAGCCCGGCGATGGCGCGCAAGGTGGCCGCGTAGTCGCCCTGCGGCGTGGGCACGCGCTCGCGCAGCGCGAAGTCGCCGTCGGCATCCAGCGCGGCAATCTCGATCTTGGTGCCGCCCAGGTCGATGCCCAGGCGCAGGCCGGTCACGCGCCGCTCCCGCCCAGCAGCGCCTGCATCTGCGCCTCATCAATCACCGGCACGCCCAGTTCGCGCGCCTTGTCGAGCTTGCTGCCGGCCTCTTCGCCCGCCACGACGTAGTGCGTCTTCTTGCTGACGCTGCCCGACACCTTCGCGCCCTTCGCTTCCAACATCTCCTTCGCCTCGTCGCGGCTCAAGGTGGGCAGCGTGCCGGTCAGCACAAAGGTCTTGCCGGCCAGCGGCAGCAGCGCGGCGGGCGCGGGCTCGCCTTCTTTCCACGTGATGCCGACGGCGCGCAGCTGCTCCACCACCTCGCGGTTGTGCGGCTGCTGAAAGAAGGTGTGGATGCTTTCGGCGACCACCGGGCCGACGTCGGGCGTTTGCAATAGCTGATCGGTACTGGCAGCCATGATGGCGTCCAGCGTGCCAAAGTGGCGCGCCAGATCCTTAGCCGTGGTCTCGCCCACGTGGCGAATGCCGAGCGCGAACAAAAAGCGCGCCAGCGTGGTGTGCTTCGATTTTTCTAGCGCGTCGAGCACGTTGCGCGCCGATTTCTCGGCCATGCGGTCCAAGGCGGCGAGCGCAACAAAACCCATACGGTACAGATCGGGCAGCGTCTTGACGACGTTGCCATCGACCAGCTGATCGACCAGCTTCTCGCCCAGCCCTTCCACATCCATCGCGCGGCGGCTGGCAAAGTGCAGCAACGCCTGCTTGCGCTGCGCGGCGCAGAACAGGCCGCCGGTGCAGCGGTGGTCGGCTTCGCCTTCTTCGCGCACCACGTCGCTGCCGCAGACTGGGCAGTGCGTGGGCATGGTGAATTCGGGCGCGCCGGCCACGCGCTTGTCGGGCAACACCGAAACCACTTCGGGGATCACGTCGCCCGCGCGGCGCACGATGACGGTGTCGCCCACGCGCACGTCCTTGCGGCGCGCTTCCAGCTCGTTGTGCAGCGTGGCGTTGGTCACCGTCACGCCGCCGACAAACACCGGTGCCAGCTTGGCCACCGGCGTCAGCTTGCCGGTGCGGCCGACCTGCACGTCGATCGCCTGCACGGTGGTCAGCTGCTCTTGCGCCGGGTATTTGTGCGCCACGGCCCAGCGCGGCTCGCGGCTGACAAAGCCCAGCTCGCGCTGTAATTCCAGCGCATCGACCTTGTAGACCACGCCGTCGATGTCGAACGGCAGCTGGTCGCGCTCGGCCGCCACGTCGGCGTGAAACGCTATCAGATCAGAAGCGCCTTGCGCTTGTCTGGCCAGCGCTGAGACCGGAAAACCCCATGATTTCAGCGCCTGCAGTACCTGCCAGTGGCTTTGGAAATCGGGGCCGCCTTCGCTGGGCGGCGTGACCTCGCCAAGGCCATAAGCGAAAAAGCTCAAGGGCCGCTCGGCGGCGATGGCGGGATCGAGTTGGCGCACCGCACCGGCCGCGGCGTTGCGCGGGTTCACAAAGGTCTTGGCCGCCTTGTCGCCAGCGGCCATGCGCGCGCGCATGCGCTCGTTCAGCGCCTCGAAATCGTCGCGGCGCATGTAGACCTCGCCACGCACCTCCAGCACCGGCGGCGCATCGCCCGAAAGCCGCAGCGGGATCTGGCGCAGCGTGCGGATGTTCTGCGTCACGTCTTCGCCCGTTTCACCATCGCCGCGCGTGGCGGCTTGCACCAGCACGCCGTTTTCATAGCGCAGGCTGATGGCCAGGCCGTCGAACTTGGGCTCGGCGACGTAGGCCACGGGCGCGCCGGCCAGCACGGCCTGCGCGATGGGGCCGAGCGGCTCGGCGCGGTGGCGCGGGTCGTTGGCCTTCAAGCCGATGCGCCGCTGCTCGGACGCCAGGTAGTTGCGCACCTGCTCATCGAACTTCTCGGCGCCGGCCGGCGTGGTGTCGGTCTCGGTGCGGATGCTGAGCATGGGCACGGCGTGGCGCACCGGCCTGAAGCCGGCCAGCACCGCGCCGCCGACGCGCTGGGTGGGCGAATCGGGCGTGCGCAGCTCGGGGTGCGCGGCCTCGATGGCTTGCAGCTCCTGAAACAGCTTGTCGTACTCGGCGTCGGGCAACTCGGGCGCGTCCAGCGTGTAGTACTGGTGCGCGGCGCGGTTCAGGGCGGCGCGCAGGCGGGCGGCGGTAGCTTCAATATTCATAGCTGCTCGCGCTTGCTGCACATGGGCAATCTGTTGATTCGATGACAAAATGACTTCGCTGCGCTTCCATGACGAAATGACCACGCCTCGTCATGCCGCGCAGCGCCGTGATCGACGGCGAACCCGAGATCATGCACCGCCAGGTGCGTCATCAAAAATCATAGCTGCTCGCGCTTGTCGGCGGTGCGCCGGCGGCCAAAAAGGCTTGTAACGCTCAGCTGAACAGCCGCCGCGCCTGCGGCGAGCCGGCGGCCAGGTCGTGCTGCTCCAGCGCGTCGTACAGGCGGTCCAGATCGGCGCCAATGGCGTCGATGGTCTGCGCCTTCAGCGGTTGGCCAGCGTCGTCGGTGATGACGCCATCCATGGCCTGCGCCAGCGCATCCACCACCTCGCGCAGCCGCGCGAAGGGCTCCAGCTCGCGCGGCACCTGGGGCACGTCCAGGCTCAGCGCCACCTCGCGCAGGGCCGCGTGCGACGGGTCTTCGGCCAGCGCGGCCTGCGGATCGAACACCAGGCTGAGCACCGGCGGCATGCCGGGGTCGGGCGACGGCAGCACCATGCGGCCGGGAATCACGCCCGCCACAAACCCGAGGCGCGCTGCCTGCTGGTGAACGTAACCCGGGCTCCACGCGGCCTGGCGCGCACGCAGCAGAAAGCCCAGTTGCGCATCGTGCTGGCCGGCAAACTGGTCCAGCTCGCGCGCGCGCGCCACTTCCTGCAGCATCTCGCCGAATTCGGGCGTGCCGCCCAGCGCGTCGGCCACGGCTTGCGTCTTCATCACGAATTCGGAGTATTCGATTTCGTTCAGCGGCCCCGTGCGGTTGGCCAGTTGCACGCCGGCCTGCAAATAGTTGTAGCGCACGCCAGGCACCGGGTGCTCCCACGGGTCGAACACCTCCTCGCGCCCTTCCACCGCCAGCGGCTTGCTGCCGACGCGGCGCGTGGCCGGCAGCGCTGCCAGCACGGCGTCGCCAGAGACCTGCGTGCCGTACAGGTGGATCGGCACGATGACGTCGATCAGCGCGTCCAGACCGGGCGCGCGGTCGGGTACGGTCGAGAGGGCCAGGGTCGAGGTGGTGGCGAAGTTGGGGCGCAGGCGCGCCTCGAAGTCGGGGTCGAGCTCGGGTTCGGCCACCAGCGACGCAGGCTGCGTGCTGTGCAGCGACGGCTCGATGCGCGCATCCGCCCTTTCCTGCGGCGCCACTGCATCGCGCGGCGCATCGGGTTCCGGATCGGCCTGGCGCGGCTCGTTGCGGCGCGCGTTCCAGGTGTTGTAGGCGATCACGCCGCCGAGGATCAGGCCACCGGCGACCGCCAGGCCGACTTGCAATGAACTCATGCGGCCTCCACCATGCCGACGGCGCTTTCCATGTCCACCGCCACGATGCGCGACACGCCCTGCTCCTGCAT
>JAGOVZ010000050.1:0-11844 GCA_018060485.1 Ottowia sp.
GCGCGGCCCATTTCCCTCAAAGCCCTTCAGGAGTCCGCTGGTGTTCATCTCCAACGCTTACGCCCAAGCCGCCCCCGCCGCCGCCGCGGGTGGCGACATGTCTTCCTCGCTCATGAGCATGCTGCCGCTGGTGCTGATGTTCGTGGTGCTGTACTTCATCATGATCCGCCCGCAGATGAAGAAGCAAAAAGAACACCGCGCGATGATCGACGCGCTGGCCAAGGGCGACGAGGTGGTGACCGCCGGCGGCATGCTGGGCCGCGTGACCTCGCTGTCCGAAGGCTACATCGGCGTGCAGGTGTCCAACGGCGTCGAGGTGCAGATGCAGCGCAGCGCCGTGGTGCAGGTGCTGCCCAAGGGAACCATCAAGTAAGCGGCCGACTCGCACCCGCGCGGCCTTTGACGCCGCGCACCGTCCCGCCGCCGCCCGGGCCGCTCCTTTCCCCTTCCCCGCCATGAACCGCTACCCCGTCTGGAAATACATCATCATCCTCATCACGCTGGTGGTGGGGGTGCTCTACACCTTGCCGAACTTCTTTGGCGAGGCGCCGGCGGTGCAGGTGTCCGCGGCCAAGGCGACGGTGCGGGTCGACGGCAGCACGCTGTCGCGCGTCGAGAGCGTGCTGCAGGGCGCCAGCATCACGCCGCAGCGCCTGACGCAGGAAGGCACGTCGGTCTGGGCGCGTTTCGACACGCCCGACACGCAGCTCAAGGCCAAGGACGCCATCGAGCGCGCGCTCAACCCCGACGCGGCCGACCCCTCGTACATCGTGGCGCTGAACCTGGTGCCGCGCTCGCCCGCCTGGCTGGCGGCGATCAACGCCAAGCCGATGTACCTGGGTCTGGACTTGCGCGGCGGCGTGCACTTCATGCTGCAGGTCGACATGCGCACGGCCATCACCAAGCGCCTGGACACGCTGGCCAACGACATCCGCATTGCGCTGCGCGAAAAGGACGTGCGCCACGGTGGCATCAGCCGCGAGGGCAACAGCATCGAGATCCGCGCCCGCGATGCCGCCACGCTGGAAGCCGCGCGCCGCGTCATCACCGACACGCTGCCCGACCTGCAGGTCGAGCAGACGCAAGGCGCCGAGCCGCGCCTGGTCGCCACCTTCAAGCCGGCCGCGCTGCAAAAAGTGCAGTCCGACGCCGTCAAACAGAACATCACCACGCTGCACAACCGCGTCAATGAACTGGGCGTGGCCGAGCCAGTGATCCAGCAGCAGGGCGCCGACCGCGTGGTGGTGCAGTTGCCTGGCGTGCAGGACACCGCCAAGGCGAAAGACATCTTGGGCCGAACCGCCACGCTGGAGATGCGCCTGGTCGATGAAAGCGCCGAGGGCCGCGCCGCTGAAGCCGGTGGCCCGGTGCCGTTCGGCTCGGAAAAATTCCTGGAGCGCGACGGCCGCCCGGTGATCGTCAAGCGCCAGGTGATCCTGACCGGTGACAGCCTGACCGACGCGCAGCCCGGCTTTGATTCGCAGACCCAGCAGCCCAAGGTCGACCTGACGGTGGATGCCAAGGGCGGCCGCGTGATGCGCGATGTCAGCCGCGAGAACCTGAAGAAGCGCATGGCCATCGTGCTGTTTGAAAAAGGCAAGGGCGAGGTGCTGACGGCGCCGGTGATCCAGGCCGAACTGGGCACGCGCTTTCAGATTTCAGGCTCGATGACGGTGGTTGAAGCGAACGACCTGGCGTTGCTGCTGCGCGCCGGCTCGCTGGCGGCGCCGATGGAGATCATCGAGGAACGCACCATCGGCCCGAGCCTGGGCGCCGACAACATCGCCAAGGGCTTTCACAGCGTGACCTGGGGCTTTGCGGCGATCGTCGTGTTCATGGTCATCTACTACCACCTGTTTGGTGTGTTCTCGGCGATTGCGCTGTCGGTCAACCTGCTGCTGCTGGTGGCGATTTTGTCGATGCTCCAGGCGACCCTGACGCTGCCCGGCATAGCGGCGGTGGCGCTGACGCTGGGGATGGCGATCGACGCCAACGTGCTGATCAACGAGCGCATACGCGAAGAACTGCGTGGCGGCGCCTCGCCGCAGGCCGCCATCCACTCAGGGTACGACCGCGCCTGGGCGACCATCCTGGACTCCAACGTCACCTCGCTGATCGCCGGCCTGGCGCTGCTTGCCTTTGGCTCCGGCCCGGTGCGCGGCTTCGCGGTGGTGCACTGCATCGGCATCCTGACCTCGATGTTCTCGGCCGTGTTCTTCTCGCGCGGCCTGGTCAACTGGTGGTATGGGCGGAAGAAAAAGCTGAAAACCGTGTCGATCGGCACCGTGTGGCGGCCTGAAAACGAGGCCAAGCTGATTGACAGCGGCAACGCCCGCTGAGCCCGCGAAGGAAAACTGAACATGGAATTCTTCAAGATCGGTCGGGACATTCCCTTCATGCGGTATGCGTTGATCTTCAACGCCATATCGGTCGCCACCTTCGTGCTGGCGCTGTTCTTTTTGATCACGCGCGGGCTGCACCTGTCGGTCGAGTTCACCGGCGGCACCGTGATGGAAGTGAGCTACAGCCAGCCGGCCGATTTGACCCAGGTGCGCGGCACCGTGGCGTCGCTGGGCTACAGCGACGTGCAGGTGCAGAACTTCGGCACCGCGCGCGATGTGCTGATTCGCCTGCCGGTGCAGCAGGGCAAGACCACGGCCGAGCAGAGTCAGCAAGTGCTGCAGGCGCTCAAGACCGCGACACCCGATGTCGAGCTGCGGCGCACCGAATTCGTCGGTCCGCAGGTCGGGCAGGAACTGGCGGCCGACGGCCTGAAGGCGCTGGCCTTCGTGGTGATCGGCATCATGATCTACCTGTCGATGCGCTTCGAGTGGAAGTACGCGGTGGCCGGCATCATCGCCAACCTGCACGACGTGGTGATCATCCTGGGCTTTTTCGCCTTCTTCCAGTGGGAGTTTTCGCTCTCGGTGCTGGCGGCGGTGCTGGCGGTGCTGGGCTATTCGGTGAACGAATCCGTGGTCATCTTCGACCGCATCCGCGAGAACTTCCGGCGCTTCCGCAAGATGAGCACGGTGGAGGTCATCAACAACGCCATCACCGCCAACATCAGCCGCACCATCATCACGCACGGCTCGACGCAGATCATGGTGCTGTCGATGCTGCTGTTCGGCGGCGAGACGCTGCACTACTTCGCCGTTGCGCTCACCATCGGCATCCTGTTCGGCATCTACTCGTCGGTGTTCGTGGCCGCGGCGATTGCCATGTGGCTGGGCATCCGGCGCGAAGATCTGGTCAAGGGCGGCGGTCGCAAGGAAGGCGATCCGAACGATCCGAACGCCGGCGCGGTCGTCTGACGGAGCGGGAAAACACGCTGGGCTGAGCCGCTCGTCATGGGATACTGAGCTGCCCCTGCGCGCTCATGGTCACGTCGTCCACGCCCCCTGCATCGGAACACCGCATCTCGCGTCAAGTGCGAGAGCAGTTCGTTGATGCGCTCGATACCTTGATTGTCGAGTTGATGGGGCGCATTCAAGCGCACTTGCTTCAGTTGGCCCAAGGCGGCCCACGCGGCGCAGCGCTGTCGGAAATGCAGTTGGCGATGGAAGCCAGTGCACGGTTTCAACGTGAGCGGCAAGCCTGGGTAGCTGCGGTACGTCAGGGGTGGCGTGAAGCGTTGGTCGCCATGCGCGGGGGCGGCGAACTGGCATTTGATCCCTCCGCAGCCCTGGGCCTGGTCGACGACGAAGTCGTTGAGCGCAAGATCGTCGCCTCGCGCATCGGCTCGGCGGTGCTGGATGCGGCGGGCGCCGAATTCAACAACCTGCGCTTGCGCATTCAATACCTGGAGCGCACCACCGACCTGGCGGCGCGCGATGTGCTGCGCCCGGACGTATTTGCCCAGCAGCTGATCAAGGCCTGGACAGGCTGTGGCCTGACGCGCGCCATGTGGGCGCTGGTGCATGCGCCGGTGCAGGCCGATGTGGTAGCGCGCATGACGGCGGCGTTCAAACAGGCGAACGCCACGCTGATCGAACAAGGCGTGATGGCCGAAATCGATCTGAAATCGATGGTGCGGCGCACCGATGGCAGCAGCGGGCCAGCGGCCCCACGCGGCGCCGCGACGGCCCCTGGGGGACCGGCCGAAGGCGCCTGGCGCCCGTCCGCGCGCGCGGCCAGCGACGCCCGCGCTGCCCCGCCCGCCACGCGGCTGGACGCGCCCATGACCAGCGGATCGATGTACGCGGGCCCGGCCGGCATACCCGACGTACAGGCCTCGGGCCTGGCCCGCGCGGCGCAGGAAACGCGCATGATGACGGCGGTCACGCCGATGGCGCGCGTGCGCCAGCGCGCGCAAGGCGTGCTGGGCCAGCTCAAGCGCTTGATCAACGAGCGCGTGGCCGATTTCGACGGCACCGCACCGCTCGGGCCGCCGTCGCCGCAACTGGCGCGCGCGCTGTCCGAATCGGTCACGCCGTTCGCTGTCACCGAACTGATCGACTCACGCGGCGGTGGCCCCACCGCCGCGCTGCCGATTGCCAACGTCGAGGCGGTGGCCACGCGCCTGCGCCAGCGCGCGACCGAACTCAAGGCCAAGGCCGACAAGCCGAGCGAGAAGGCCATCATCGAGATCGTGGCGCTGATGTTCCAGGCCATCCTGGCCGAAGAGCGCATGCCGGCCGCCATCCGGGTCTGGTTTGCGCGCCTGCAGATTCCGGTGCTGCGGCTGGCGCTGGCCGAGCCGGATTTCTTTGCCTCCATCGAGCACCCCGCGCGCCAGCTGATCGACCGCATGGGCGCGTGCGCACTCGGCTTCGACGCCGCCACCATCACCGGCAGCCGGCTGGAGCGCGAGATCAAGCGCATCGTGCAGGTGATCGAGCAGTATCCCGAGACCGGCCGCCGCGTCTACCAGCTGGTGCTGGACGAGTTCAAGAAGTTTCTTGGCCGCTCGCTCACCGAAGGCGGCAAGGCGCAGCAGATGGCGACGCTGGCGCAGCAGGTCGAGCAGAAGGAGGCGCTGGCGATTCAGTACACCATCGAGCTGCGTCGCATGCTGGCGTCGGTGCCGGTGCCGGAAGACGTGCGTGAATTCCTGTTCCGCGTCTGGTCCGAGGTGCTGGCCATGGCGGCGGTGCGGCGCGGGCCGCAGGATGAAGAAACGCTGCGCTACAAGCAGGCGGCGGCCGACCTGCTGTGGGCCGTGAGTCCCAAGTCCGACCGCGCCGAGCGCAGCCGCGTGGTGCAGCACATGTCGGGCCTGCTGCAGGCGCTGCGCAGCGGCATGGGCACGCTGGCGCTGGAGGCCGATGAGCAGGACGCCCACGTCAAGCGCATCAACGACGCCGTGATGCAGGCCTTTGTGTCGCGCGGCGATGGCCTGTCGGCCGAGCGGCTGGCCGAGCTGTCGCGCAGCCTGGCCGGGCTGGAAGACGTGGTGACCGACGACGCCGAGGGCGACGTGCTGCTCGACCCCGGCATGATCGAGCTGATGTTCGGCGTCGAGGGCGATGCGCTTGAAGTGGTGGCTGAAGGCGGATCGCAGCCCAGCGACGGCATGCTGCGCTGGGCGCACGAGCTTGAGCTGGGCGCCTGGTTCGCGCTCGACTACCAGGGCCACGTCAGCCAGGTGCAGTACGTGTGGCGCAGCCGGCGCGGGCAGTTGCACCTGTTCTCGTCGGGCGTCGGCAAGAGCTTTCTGGTGCAGACGCGCCGCATGGCCTCGTACCTGCAGGCCGGTTTGCTGGTGCCGGTGGAAGACGAGGCGCTCACCGTGCGCGCCACGCGCGAGGCGCTGGTCAAGCTCCATGCAGAGCCGGAACGGATGCTACATTAATCGGAGCTGCTGGCGCAGGCTGGACAAGCGCCAGGCCGCTGTTTGATGCTCAATGCGCGAGCCGGTGCCGGGTGTCGTCGGACAGCTCGTCGAGCACCAGGAGGTCCGGGTTGGCGCCCATGCGCCAGTACACCATCATGATGATGATCTTCAGATCGTCCAGATCGAGCGGCGCTTCCGATGCCGCCAGCGCGCGGTCGATCACCAATTCACGCAACTCGGCCGACAGCGCGCCAGCGTCTTCCAGAAACCTGAGGCAGGCGATGCCTTGGGGCCCCAGGTGCTCGATTTCCTGCGGGCTGTAGACGCGCAGGCTGTCCCGGGCTGCGGGCCAGATCGGGCTGCCGGTATCGAGCGGCGCGGCGGCATCGTTCGGGGCGGTCAGGCAGATTCCGTCGGCCACGTTGTCCAGGCCATCCAGCCAGTGCAGCGCCTGCTGGATCTCGTCGCGCTCGAAGCCGGCGCTGGACAAGCGCATGCCAAGCCGCTGGCGGTCGGGGGTATCGGCGCCGCCGCCGTAGTTTTCGTACACGTACACCAGCACTTGGTACATGCGGTCACTATAGCACCGGGGTGGCGCGCCGCCTTCAGCTCAAGGCCAGACGCTGGAACAAGCCGCCCGGCAGGCGGCCGACGCGGCCGTCGAGTTCCAGCGTCAGCAAACGCGCCTGCAGCGTGGGCGTGTCCAGGCCGGTGCGCGCCTGCAGCGCGTCGAGGCTGACCGGGTCGGCGCCCAGCGCTTCGAGCAAGGCGTGATCCGGGTCTTTTGGGCCGCTTGCGCTTACTGGATCAGCGCCGGCAGCTTCTTTTTGTGTAGCAAAGTCGAGATTGCCGGGCCAGCGCAGCTCCTCCAGCACGTCCTCGGCCGTCTCGACCAGCTTGGCGCCCTGGCGGATCAGCGCGTGGCACCCGCGCGACTGCGGGCTGTGGATGGAGCCAGGAATGGCAAACACCTCCTTGCCCTGCTCGCTGGCCAGCCGCGCGGTGATGAGCGAGCCCGACTGCAGCGCCGCCTCGACCACCAGCGTGCCCTGGCTCAGCCCGGCGATCAGCCGGTTGCGGCGCGGAAAGTTGTGCGCCAGCGGCGGTGTGCCTATCGGGTATTCGCTCACGATCAAGCCGCGCCCGGCGATGCGGTGCGCCAGATCGCGGTGCTGGCGCGGGTACACGCGATCGATGCCGGTGCCGATGACGGCGATGGTCGCCAGCGCGCCTGGCGCAGCGCCGTCCAGCGCGCCTTCGTGCGCCGCCGCATCGATGCCCAGCGCCAGCCCGGACACGATGGTCACGCCGCCGCCGGCCAAGGCACGCGCGAACTGGCGCGCGTTCTGTGCGCCCTGCGGCGTCGGGTTGCGGCTGCCAACCATGGCCAGGGCGCGTTGTGGCCAGTCGTTCGCTATCAATTCAGAAGCTGCTGGCGCTGATTCGGCAAGCGCTGGCGCCTGTTTGGACCCTGAATCTCGGCCCGGCAGCCGACCCACGACGTAGAGCAGGCAGGGCGGGTCCTCGATCGCCAGCAGGCTTGGCGGATAGGCCGCGTCGCCCAGCGTCACGATGTGGCGCGGCGCGCCGTCGTCAGAGGCGGCGCCCAGCCAGTCCTGCGTGGCCTGCACCTGCGCCGCCAGCGTGTCCGGCACCTTCAGCAGCGCGCTGGCCTGCGCCGGGCCCACCACTTCGCGCAGCGCGGCGCTGGTTTGATCGAAGACGTGCGGCGGCAGACCAAACGCCGCCAAAAGGCGCCGCGCCGAATCGCTGCCGACGCCCGGCGTCAGCGTCAGGCGCAGCCAGGCTTCGAGTTCGGGGCGATCCATGGCATCACCGCCGGCGCGGATCGCAAGCGCTTCAGTTGGGGTTGATGAGCTTGTCGCCCACCTGCACCGGGTTGATGATTTCCATCACCAGCACGTACGACACGCGCTCGAACGGGCGGAACACCATGGCAATGCCGTTGCGTTCGTCGGGCAGCTTGATGGTGTCGCGCGACTTGTCGGTCTTGTCCAGCAGTTGCGGGCCGGTGGACAGCAGCGCCAGCACCTGGCCGTTCTCGACGCCGTCGCGCAGCCCCTTGTTGATGACCACGATCTGATTCTGGCCGGCATAGCGCACCGCGTTGCCATGCACCGACACCACGCGCGCCTCAATCGGCAGATCGGGCACGTGCGGCACGTAGTTGCGGAACTCGCGCGGCGGCTCGGGCAGCAGGCGGTCGCCCGCCTTCATTTCTTCCTTGCTGCTGGTGACGTCGATGGTGGCCGGCACCGGCAGCACCTTCTGCGTGGTGCCACCGCCAAAGCCGGCCTTGACGGTTTCTTCGGTCTCGCTTTCGCCGCGCACCAGCGCGGCCTGGCCGACGTACTGGCCTTCGTAGCCCAGGATTTCGCCGGTGATGGGGTCTTTGAGCGGCGTCGCAGTGCGGAACACGCGGAAATCGGTCGGCAAACCCGGCGCCGCCAGCAGCGGCGCATCGACCGGGCCGCGCACGTAGGCGCGGTCGCCCTTGGCCACCAGCACGCGGCTCTGGTTGGCCAGCGCCACGATGCGCGGCGCGCGCTGGAAGGTGTCGTCATCGACCACCAGCGGCTCGGTCAAGAAGGGCTCGATCAGGTGCGGCTCCAGCGTCGGCAGCGGGCCGGTGCCCAGCATCTCGACGCGGTTGCGCGGCGACACGCGGATGGTGGCGCCCGGCTGGCCGTCGGCACGCCCGGTGCGCAGGAAGGCGCGGTCGCCCACGCGCTCCAGGTACAGGTGCTGGCCGGGGTAGATCAGGTGCGGGTTGCGGATGTCCTTGAGGTTCATGCCCCACAGCTCGGGCCAGCGCCAGGGCGATTTGAGGAACATGCCGGAGATGCGCCACAACGTGTCGCCCTTGCGCACCGTGTATTCCTCAGGCGCGTTGGGCGCCAGCGCCGCCAGCGGCACGCCCTGGCTGGCCACTTGCTGCGCGACGCCGCGCTGCGTGGGGGTGACGGGTTGCGCGCTGGCCGGTTGGCCGGCCAGCAGGGCGGCCGCCAGCAGGCCGAGGGGCGCGGTCAGGGCGCGCGTGGCGCCAGGAAAAGTATGTTTCATTGTTTTGCTGAGGGCGGCTGCCAACTTGACAAAGCACTGGACATTCTGCAGTCAAGCCCTTGATCCGGCAACGAAAATGCCCCCGACCGACGGCGCGAAACGTCAAAAGTAGCGAAAATAGCGACATCTGTGGAACCCGTCCGATGGCCCTGCTACCGATTCTTCGCTACCCCGACGCCCGCCTGCACAAGGTGGCCCAACCCGTCGCCACGGTCGATGCCGCCCTGCGCCAGCTGATCGACGACATGTTCGAGACCATGTACGAGGCCAAGGGCATCGGCCTGGCCGCCACCCAGGTCGACGTGCACCAGCGCCTGATCGTGATCGACGTGTCGGAAGAACGCAACGAGCGCCTGGTGCTGATCAACCCCGAGCTGCTGTGGGCCAGCGACGAGCGCGTGAAAGGCGACGAAGGCTGCCTGTCGGTGCCCGGCATCTACGACGGCGTCGAGCGCGCCGAGCGGGTGAAGGTGCGCGCGCTCGATGCCCAGGGCACGGCGCGCGAGATCGAGGCCGATGGCCTGCTGGCCGTCTGCATCCAGCACGAGATGGACCACCTGCTGGGCAAGGTGTTCGTCGAATACCTGTCGCCGCTCAAACAGGGCCGCATCAAGACCAAGCTGCAAAAAGCCGAGCGGCAAGACAAGCTGGACAAGGCCAAGGAGCCGGCATGACGCGCGGCGCCGGCGGCTGGCTGGCCGGCGCACTGGCGGCCGCGCTGCTCAGCGGCTGCGCCGTGTTTGCCGACCCCGGCCGCGTGGCGCCCGGCACGCCGGTGGCGGGCGTGGTCGAGCAACTGGGCCGCCCCACCGCGCGTTACCCGGCCGCCGGCAACGCGGGCGAACGCCTGCAATACACCTACCAACCGGCCGGCCAGCGCGTGTTCAACATCGACCTGGACGCGCAAGGCCGCGTGGCGCGCGTCGAGCAGGCGCTCAGCGAAAGCCTGTTTGCCCAGCGCATTCAGCCCAATGTGTGGACGCGCGCCGACGTGCTGCGCGAATACGGCCCGCCCGCGCGCACCATGGGCGTGCACAACTTCGACGGCACCATCTGGATCTGGCGCTACGCGGACGGCCCCACCTGGCGCCTGCTGTTCATCGACATCGACCGCGCTGGCGTGGTGCGCGGCTGGTCGAACGGTGATGAAGACTTGCCCGACCCACCCGACGTGCGCTGAGCACCTCAAGCCAAATCGGCCTCCAGCGCTTGACTGACAAGCGCAAGCAGCTACCAAAAAATGAGCACGAAAGTCGCCTTCGCCGGCACCCCCGAATTTGCCCGCGTGGCGCTGGCGCGGCTGCTGGCGGCGGGTTTCGACGTGCCACTGGTGCTGACCCAGCCCGACCGCCCGGCCGGTCGCGGCATGAAGCTGCAGGCCTCGCCGGTCAAGCAACTGGCGCTGGAACACGGCATCGCCGTCGCCCAGCCGCGCAGCCTGCGGCTCGATGGCAAATACCCCGATGACGCCACCGCTGCGCGCACCGCCTTGCTGGCCGCCGCGCCCGACGTGCTGGTGGTCGCCGCTTACGGTCTGATCCTGCCCCAGTGGGTGCTCGATCTGCCGCGCCTGGGGTGTTTGAACATCCACGCCTCCATCCTGCCGCGGTGGCGCGGCGCGGCGCCGATTCATCGCGCCATCGAGGCGGGCGATGCCGAGACCGGCGTCACCATCATGCAGATGGACGCCGGCCTGGACACGGGCGACATGCTGCTGCTTGAAAAGCTGCCCATCGCCCCGCGCGCCAGCACCGCCACGCTGCACGACCAACTGGCCGCGCTGGGCGGCCGCCTGATCGTCGAGGCGCTGGAGCTGGCGGCCTGCGGCGGCCTGCACGCCAAGCCGCAGCCGGCCGAGGGCGTGACCTACGCACACAAGATCGAAAAGCACGAAGCCGCCATCGACTGGTCGCAGCCGGCGGCCGTGATCGAGCGCCGCATCCGCGCCTTCGACCCCTTCCCCGGCGCCAGCAGCACGCTGGGCGCCGATGTCATCAAGGTCTGGAACTCCGAAATCGATAGCTGCTCGCGCTTGTCAGACGTGCGCCCGGGCCAGATTTTGTCCTTCAACGACGACGGCATCACGGTCGCCTGCGCCGACGGCGCGCTGCGCCTGACCGAGCTGCAGCGCCCCGGCGGCAAGCGCCTGGCCGCGCGCGACTTTCTGCGCGGGTTTCCGCTGCAGCCCGGCCAGCGGCTGGGCACCGAGACACCGGGCGACGCACCATGAACATGCCGCTGCCGCCCGATCCGCAGGGCGGTTTGTCGGCGCCCGGGCGGCTGGGCCAATGGGTGGGTGACCGCATCGAAGCCTTGGCCCACACCGCGCGCCACCCGCTGTTCTGGGTCGGCGCGCGCGAGATGTCGGGCATCTCGGTCGGCCTGACGGCATGGTCGTTCATGACCGGCGTCGCCATGGTCAAAAGCGGCATGAGCCTGACCGAAGCGGTGCTGATGTCGCTGCTGGTGTTTGCCGGCAGCGCGCAGCTGGCGGTGATTCCGCTCATGGCCGCCAGCGCGCCGCTGTGGGTCATCTGGGCGGCGGCTTTTTGCGTCAACCTGCGATTTGTCGTCTTCAGCCTGCATCTGCGCCAATACTTCATGTTTCTGCCGCGAATCAGGCGCTTGTGGCTCGGCTACTTCACGGGCGACGTGACCTACGTGCTGTACACCCGGCGCTTTCCCAAGCCGGCCGAGACCGAGCGCCAGCGCCGCGCGCAAATGGCCTACCTGTGGGGCGGCAACGTGTGCAACTGGATCTTCTGGCAGACCTTCAGCATGCTGGGCATCTTCATGGGCGCGGCGTTCCCTGAGCGCTGGGGGCTGGAATTTGCCGGCACGCTGGCGCTGCTGGCCGTCACCTGCTCGCTGGCCGCCACGCGCCTGCGCGCCTTCTCGGCCCTGATCGCCGCCACCGCCGCCGTGGCGCTGTTCGGCCTGCCCTACCGCCTGAACATCGTCGTCGCCATCGTGGTGGCGGTGGC
>JAGOVZ010000050.1:11944-13905 GCA_018060485.1 Ottowia sp.
TCATCACGCGCTGCTTTTTCTTCATCACCGAGCGGGAATGGCGGCTGCCCGGCTGGGCGCAGCGCGGCCTGCAATACGCGCCCATTGCGGCGCTGGCGGCGGTCATCGCGCCCGATCTGGTGCTGACCGACGGCGTGATCGCCCACCTGCTGACCGACGCACGCACCTGGGGCGGCCTGGCTGCGGCGCTGTTCTACTTCTGGCGCCGGCACTGGAGCTTTGTGCTGGTGGGCGCCATCGCGGTCGGCATGGCGGTTTATTTGCCTTTGCGATTACTATTGAATTGGTAGCTGCTCGCGCTGAATGGGCAAGCGCTGGCGGCCTGAAAGACCTTGAACCGTAGAATGACGGCTGCGTCGCCGCAGCGGCGCGCGGTGTTCCACTTTTCCTCCCATTCGCCATGAACGTTCTGCGCTTTTCCGATCTGTGCGCCCAAGGCAAGGCCAAAGGCAAAAAAGTCTTCATCCGTGCCGACCTGAACGTGCCGCAAGACGAATCCGGCGCCATCACCGAAGACACCCGCATCCGCGCCAGCGTGCCGGCGATCCAGATGGCGCTGGACAACGGCGCCGCGGTCATGGTGACCTCGCACCTGGGGCGACCGACCGAAGGCGAGTTGAAGCCCGCGGATTCGCTGGCGCCCGTCGCCCAGCGCTTGGGCGAACTGCTGGGCCGCAAGGTGCCACTGGTTCAAAACTGGGTCGATGGCGTGAACGTGCAGCCCGGTCAGGTCGTTCTGCTGGAGAACTGCCGCGTCAACAAGGGCGAAAAGAAGAACGATGAATCACTTTCGCGCAAGATGGCGGCGCTTTGCGACATTTACGTCAACGATGCCTTCGGCACGGCGCACCGCGCAGAAGCCACAACCTATGGCATTGCCCAGTTCGCGCCCATCGCCAGCGCCGGCCCACTGCTGGCGGCCGAGATCGACGCGCTGAATCAGGCGCTGGCCAGCCCCAAGCGCCCGCTGGTCGCCATCGTTGGTGGCAGCAAAGTGAGCACAAAACTCACCATCCTGCAGTCGTTGGCCGACAAAGTGGATCAACTCATTGTGGGCGGCGGCATCGCGAACACCTTCATGCTGGCCGCGGGCCTGCCCATCGGCAAAAGCCTGGCCGAGCCTGATCTGGTGGATCAGGCCCGAGCCGTCATGGCTGCGATGAAGGCGCGTGGTGCCGAAGTGCCGATCCCGACCGACGTGGTGACCGCCAAGGAGTTCAAGCCCGACGCAGAGGCGGAAGTCAAAGCGGCCCAGAACGTGGCGCTCGACGACCTGATCCTGGACATCGGCCCCGACACCGCCGCCCGCCTGGCCGCGCAGCTTAAAAAAGCCGGCACCATCGTCTGGAACGGCCCGGTCGGCGTGTTCGAGCTGGCGCCTTTCGAGAACGGCACCAAGACCATTGCCAAAGCCATCGCCGAATCCCCAGCCTTCAGCATCGCCGGCGGCGGCGACACGCTTGCGGCCATCGCCAAGTACGGCATCGACAAGGACGTGGGCTACATCTCCACCGGCGGCGGCGCGTTTCTGGAAGTGCTGGAAGGCAAGACGCTGCCGGCGTTCGAGATTCTGCAAAAGCGCGCGGCGGGCTGACGCGCTGCGTTTTCGGTAGCTGCCTGCGCAATCCAGACAAGCGATGAAGCCTGTTTTCATGCTGAAAACTGCCCTTCGCTGGACGCTCATCGCCTTCGTCGTGCTGGCGTTGCTGTCGATGCTGGCGCTGTGGTCGTGGGGCCGCTTTGCCGCCCGCGCGCAAGGCGCGCCGACGACGGCGCTGGCCGTGGCGCCGGCGGCCACCGCGCTCGATCGCCTGGTGCAGCCGCTGCTCAGCCGCCAGCCGCCCGACGCCAGCGGCGCCGCGATGCTGGGCGAGGGCGTGGCCGCCTTCGTGGCGCGCGCCCAGGCCGCGCGCGTGGCCGAGCGCAGCCTGGACGTGCAGTACTACATCTGGCGCCACGAC
>JAGOVZ010000051.1:0-4480 GCA_018060485.1 Ottowia sp.
GAAAAACCCGGCCGCGACCCGCGCCCCGACTTCAAGGTCGCGCGCTTCAACGACGGCGTGGAAGACATTGCCGACCTGCGCGAAGGCATGGTGCTGGAAGGCACGGTGAGCAACGTCGCGCAGTTCGGCGCCTTCGTCGACCTGGGCGTGCACCAGGACGGGCTGGTGCACGTGAGCCAGCTGGCCAACAAGTTTGTCAACGACGCGCGCGAAGTGGTCAAGACCGGGCAGATCGTGAAAGTGAAGGTGCTTGAAGTCGACGTGCCGCGCAAGCGCATCAGCCTGACCATGAAGCTCGATGCGCAAGCGCCGCGCCGTGATGCGCCGCGCGAGAACCGTTTTGAAAACGCCGGGCGCGGGCGCGGCGGCTATTCCAGCGCGCCGGGCGGACGCGGTGCGGGCCAGACGGCGACCGGTGGCGCCATGGCCTCGGCGTTCGAGAAACTCAAGGGGCTACAAGCCAAATAAGGCTGCAGCGCTTGTCTGGCCTGCGGCAGGCGCTATGACTTAAATAGTAGCGTTGCTGGGGCAGGCGCCTCAAGCAGCGCCGCTCAGCCGCAGCCGTGCGGGCTTGGCGCGCGTGCGACGCGCTTGCGTTGGCGACTTGGCCTTGGGCCGCGCCTTGCGTGGCGGCTCAGGGTCAGGCGCCTGGCGCTCGGCCGCGCGCAACGCGGTGGTGGCATGCGCGGCGCCGGTGATCAGGCTCATCCAGCGGACGGTCAACTGGGTCAGAAGCTGGTGAATGGTTTGTCTCCTTGTTCACCACCAGTGCGAACGCCCGCAGGCGCCATGGTTCCCGCTGATTGGCGTCCAGGTTTGATCACGCCATGCGCGGCCCACGTCGCGCGACGCCGTTTCGTGTGTTGAAAAGATCAAGGCCCGCGCTTCAGCGCGATGCGGCAACCACCGCGTCGTCGTCGGACAGCTCGACACCCCATCGCCTGGCCGCCGCCACGATGTGGCGCGCCGCCTCATGCTTTGCTTCGGCGCTCTCGAAATCGGTCTGGTTGAAGCGCGCTGCCGCGTTTCTGACGTGCGCCGCATCGTGAATCGGCAGGTGCTCGCCGCCCTGGCTGTCGATGTAGGCAAAGCTGCGTTCGGGCAGCGCGTGGCGTGCTTCGGCGGCGAGTCGGGCCATGGCTTTTTCTCCAGTCGCGCCGAACGACGAAGGGCCGCCGACCATCAGCGCACCGCTAGGATACGGCCACGACCTGTCCGCAGGGGTGACCTGTTGTGACCGCCGATCTGCCCGTCCTCTACACCTTTCGCCGCTGCCCCTACGCCATGCGTGCGCGCTGGGCGCTGCAGGCGGCGGGTGTGGCGGTGGCCATGCGCGAGATCGTGCTGCGCGACAAGCCGCCCGCCATGCTGGCCGCCTCGCCCAAGGGCACGGTGCCGGTGCTGGTGCTGCCGGGCGGCGCGGTGATCGACGAAAGCCTTGACGTGATGCGCTGGGCGCTGGCGCAAAACGACCCTCACGGATGGCTGACACCCGAGCGCGGCACGCTGGATGACATGCTGGCGCTGATCGCGGCGTGCGAGCGCGACTTCAAGCCGCATCTGGACCGCAGCAAATACGCCAGCCGCTTTCGCGCCGAGTGGGCACGGTCGGGTGGCGATGAAGCAGCGGAGGAGGGCGCGTTCGCAGCGCGGCATTACGCCCAGGCGCTTCAATTTTTAGAGCTGCTCGCGCACGCCCTGCAAGCGCCAGCGGCCGAAAATGCATCAGAACCCGACGCAGCCGCTTGCTTGTTTGGCACGCGCGCAGCCCTGGCCGACTTCGCCATCGTGCCCTTCGTCCGCCAGTTCGCGCGGCAAGACATGGCGCGCTTCGCTGCCCACGCGCCGCCACCGGTGGTGCAGTGGATGGACCGTTTGCTGGCGCGGCCCGACTTCGAAGCCGTGATGACCAAGCGCCCGGTTGGGTCGTGGCGCGGGGCGCCAGTCTGACAGCTGGCCCGGCTACGATTCAAGATTCTTTGCAACCACCTGAGCAACGCCATGCAAAACATACTGATGATCGTCCACGCCCCGCCGTACGGCAGCGAACGCGTGTTGTCGGCCCTGCGCGTGGCGCTGGCGCTGGCGGGCAAGGACAGTGACAAGCCGCAGCTCAACGTCTTCCTGATGTCCGACGCCACCGTGCTTGCGCTGCCCAACCAGCAAGACGCATCCGGCAACACGCTGCAGAAGATGCTGGAGCAACTCATCGGCCACGGCGTGCCGGTGCGCCTGTGCAAGACCTGCGCCGGCAACCGGGGACTGCTCGATCTGCCGCTGATCTCCGGCGTGACCATCGGCACGCTGGCCGAGCTGGCCGACGCCACGCTGGCGGCCGACAAGGTCATCACGTTCTGATGGAGGGACGCTGCGGAGCCGCGCCGCCATGCACGCCCTGAACCTGTACGCCGGCCCCGCCGCGCGCCGCCACATCGAGCGGCACGGCCTGGCGCCTGCGCACGTGGGCGTGATTCCGGCCGCCGCCGGGGGCCCCAAGGGCTTGATCCTCGGGCCGCTGGATCGCTTCATCTTCGGCCAGTGGCTGCCGCAAAGCGCGCAGACCGTGAACCTGGTCGGCGCCAGCATCGGCGCCTGGCGCATGGCCACGGCGTGCATGGACGATCCGGCCACGCACTTCCAGGCGCTGGAAACGGGCTATATCCACGGCGACATGACCGCGCCGCCCGGCCGCAAGCTGCCGCTGCCAAGCCAAGTCAGCGCCACGTTCGCGCAAAACCTGCGCGACATGTTCGAAGGCCATGTGCCCACCATCCTGCGCCACCCGCGCTACCGGCTGCACGTGGTGACTTCGCACGGGCGCCACGTGCTGGGGCGCGAGGGGCGCCTGCGCACCGCCGCCGGTTACCTGGGCGCAGCGCTCACCAACGCGGCCAGCCGGCGCGCGATGGGGGCGTGGATCGAGCGCGTGGTGTTTTCCGGCCCGGCTGGCGAGGGCGTGGCGCCGGCGCCGCTGCCTTTCGACACACGCGACTTCCGCACGCGGCACGTGCTGCTCACGCCGGGCAACTTCTATCCCGCGCTGCAGGCCAGCGGCTCGATCCCCTTCGTGCTGCAGGCGGTGCACGACATTCCGGGCGCGCCGCGCGGCGCGTACTGGGACGGCGGCATCACCGACTACCACCTGCACCTGGCCTACCACGCTACATCTTCAATAGCTGCTGGCGCTGGTCCGGAAAGCGCTGGCGACACAAAAGACCATGAAACAGGACGGATCGTGCTGTACCCGCATTTCCAGCAGGCCGTGGTGCCCGGCTGGCTTGACAAACCCTGGAAGCGCCGCCACGGCGCGACGCCGTTTCTGGACCACATGCTGGTGCTGGCGCCCAACCCGGAATGGGTGCGCACGCTGCCGGGCGGCAAGCTGCCGGATCGCAACGACTTTCAGAAGCTGACGCACGCCGAGCGCGTCGAGGCCTGGAGCACTTCGGTGCGGGCCGCTCGGCAACTGGCGGACGAGTTCGAAGCCTGGCTGGCGCAGCCTGCGGCGGCGCGCGTGCAGCCGCTATGAGCGTCCGGCGATGTTGGCGGCATCTGACAAGCGCTCGCGGCCTTGTCTTACAAATGCTGCGGCCAAGCGGCCCATGCGCCACGACCGCCGCCGCGTAGCATCGCCCTTGTAACGCAATCAAAAAAGGGCTCACCATGATCCGCTCCCGTCTCGTTCTTGCCTTGGCCACCGCTGGCGCCGCGCTCGCGCTTGTCGGCTGTGAAACCTACGGCCCGGTCTACGGTACGCCCGTCGGCGGGCCGGTGTACGGCTCGCCCGGCTACGGTGGCCCGGTCTACGGCCAGCCCGGCTATTCACAACCGGGTTATGGGGCCGGCGCTGCCTTCGTGTGCGAGAGCGACCGCGGCGGCTACCGTGAATGCGGCGTGCCCGGTGGCGGCCAGGCCGTGCTGGTGCGCCAGTTGTCCGAATCGGCCTGCGTGCCGGGCCGCACCTGGGGCCAGCGCGGCGGCGCGGTGTGGGTCAACGGCGGCTGCCGCGGCGAATTCGCGATGCAGGGCAGTTATGGCGGTGCGCCAGGCTATGCGGGCGGCGCCGTCGTGACCTGCAGCAGCGACGAAGGCCGCACCGCCACCTGCGGCTGGGATCCGCGCATGGGCCGGCCGGTGCTGATCGAGCAACTGTCGTCCACGCCCTGTCAGGAAGGCGTGACCTGGGGCCAGTCGGGTCGTGGCGAGATCTGGGTCAGCCGCGGGTGTCGTGGGCGCTTCGGCGTGCGTTAAGCGCCAAGTAGTGACGGCGTGCCGGCGCACCTGGCCGTGCCGGTGCCGATGGTGCGCATCCGGAAAATGCGGATGCGTGTGCGTCAGCGCTGTATGACGATGCGCGTGGCTGTGCCGCAGGCCGGGCTGGACTTTCCCATCGTGCGCATGCCGGTGGTGTTCGTCGTGGACGTGCTCATGCGTGTGCTCAAGCGCCTCGTGCGCGTGTTCATGGACGTGCCGCTCGGTC
>JAGOVZ010000051.1:4580-13881 GCA_018060485.1 Ottowia sp.
CGATCCAGCTGGCATCGGCCAGCGCCACCTTGCGCGTCAGGTTGTTGTCCAGGGCCCAGCACAGGCAAGCCCCCAGCACGGCAAGCGCGGGCCACACGCCGGCAAAGCGCGCTTCGCCCGGCCAGCCGAGGATGAGCGCACCCGCGACGATCAAGACCATGCCCCAAGCCACGCGGCGATCCACGTTTTCGCCGAACGCAAACCAGGCGAGCAGCGCCGTGAACACGCCCTCGGCATTCAGCAGCAGCGAGGCGCCCGATGCGGGCATGCGTGTCAATCCCGGCATCAGCAGCACGGGTGCCGCTACGCCCCCGCATCCGATTGCCGCCGCCAGCCAGGGCATTTCGGCGCGCGTCAGATGCAGTTTGGGCGCACCCGTCAGCCGCCGGTACAGCCACAGCCCCAGGCCGGAGCCCAGGTAAAGCAGGCCAGCCAGCAGCCAGGGGTTGACCGAATGCAGCAAGAGCTTGGCCAGCGGCGTGCCGGCGCCAAACAGCAGCGCAGCGCCCAGCGCCGCCGCCACCCCCGGCTGCCGAAGCGTGGTGCGCCAACCTGGGGCGTCTGCGCGAAGATCGGTCACATCGACTCGTTCAGCATGCGCCGATAGTCGTCGGCGCTGGCGATGCGCGGGTTGGTCTTGTGGCAGTGGTCGAGCAGGGCGTGCTCGATCACGGCATCGAACATGTCCTCGGTCACGCCCATCGCCGCCAGGCCGGTGGGCAGGCCCAGGCGCGCGGTCATGTCGTGCACGGCCTGCGCCACGTCAGCGCTCTTTTCAAGCCCCATCGCTTGTGCCATGCGCGCCAAGCGCTCTTCTTTTTGAATCGATTCAGCCCCCGCGTTGAAGCGGATCACGGCCGGCAGAAACACCGCGTTCAGCGTGCCGTGGTGCAGCTTGGGGTTGGCGCCGCCCAGGCTGTGGCTCAAGCTGTGCACGCAGCCCAGCCCTTTCTGGAAACCCATGGCGCCGTGGATGCTGGCGGCCATCATGTTCAGGCGCGCTTCGCGGTCGGCGCCGTCGCGCGTGGCGCGCTCGATGTGCGCCCAGCCGCGCCGCAGGCCTTCCAGCGCGATGCCGTCGGCCGGCGGGTTGAAGGCGGGCGCCATGAAGACTTCCATGCAGTGCGCGATGGCGTCCATGCCGGTGGCGGCCGTCAGCATGGGCGGCAGGCCCAGGGTGAGGGCGGGGTCGCAGATGGCCGCCTTGGGCATCAGCGACCAGCTGTGAAAGCCCAGCTTGCGCCCGTCATCGACGATGACGATGGCGCCGCGTGCCACCTCGCTGCCCGTCCCGGCCGTGGTGGGCACGGCGATCAGCGGCGCGGCGGCGTCGGTGATCTTGGGGCTGCCGCCTTCAATGGTGGCGTAGGTCTTCAGCGGCCCGGGGTGCGTGGCGGCAATGGCCACGCCCTTGGCGCAGTCGATGGCGCTGCCGCCGCCGACGGCGATCAGGCCGTTGCAGCGCTCTTTTTCATACACCGCCACGGCGCCGCGCACGGCGGCCTCGGTGGGGTTGGAGGGCACGTCGTCAAACACCGCCACTGCCACATCACCCAGTGCATCCAGCACCGGCTGCAGCACGCCGGCGGCGCGCACGCCCTTGTCCGTGACGACCAGCGCGCGCGTGATGCCCGCGCGCTGGCAGTGCGCCTGGATTTGCGCCAGCGCGCCGTAGTCGAATTCGATTTGCGTCAGGTATTGGATGAGGGCCATGGGAGTTTTTCCAAAGTACGATGTGGCGGCTTCAATTATTCAATCAAACGCCGAGGAGACCCGCCACCATGAAGATTCCCCTGCTGCCCGCCCTGATCGCCAGCGCCGCCCTGGGCCTGCTGGCCGGCTGCGCCAACAACGCCGCGCAAGTGGTGGCCGCCACGCCGGGTTGCCTGGACGATGTGGCCGTCAACCGCCTGGTGGCCGACTACAACGCGCGCCGACCCGCCGCCGACCTGCCCGCCACGCTGACCATGGCCGACGCCGCCTGCACGCGCAGCCGCCTGCAGCAGCGGCTGGCGGGACAGGCCGGGCGCCTGGTGGGCTACAAGGCGGGCCTGACGAACCCGGCGGTGCAAAAGCGCTTCAACACCGACCAGCCGGTGTGGGGCGCGCTCTACACCGACATGCTGCTGGGCAACGGCGCCACTGTCGATGCCGCCTTTGGCGCCCGCCCGCTGTACGAGGCCGACCTGCTGGTGCGCGTGAAAGACGCCGCCATCAACAACGCCAAGACGCCGGCCGAGGTGCTGGCCCATGTCGATCAGGTCATCCCCTTCATCGAACTGCCCGACCTGGTGGTCGAAAGCCCGCCCAAGCTCAACGGCGCCGGCATCAGCGCCATCAACGTCGGTGCGCGGCTGGGCGTGCGCGGCACGCCGCTCGTGGTGCCGGCCGACGCTGCTGGCCAGGCGCGCCTGCTCGATCAATTGCGCGACATGAACGTGCGCCTGGTCGATGCGCAAGGCGCGCAACTGGGCGGCGGCAAGGGCAGCGACGTGCTGGGCCACCCGCTGAACGCCGTCGTGTGGCTGGCCGGTGCGCTGAAAGAGCAGGGCCTGTCGATGCGGCCGGGGCAGGTCATCAGCCTGGGTTCGTTCTCGGCCCTGCTGCCGCCCAAGCCGGGCCTGCAGGCGACCGTGCATTACGACGGCGTGACTGGGTTGCAGCCGGTGAGCGTGCGCTTTCGTTGACCGCCGCGCGGTAACAGAAAGCGTAGATCGCTATGGTTAGCATAGCTGCTCGCGCTTGATAGTCAAGCGCCAGCGGCCAATTTCACTTGAAGCTCTCATGACAGATGCACATCCAATCGGGAGCCAACGGAACAGCAGCAGGGTTGCTGTGGGAGCGACCTGAAATACGCAGCCCATCGAGCAATTTCATTGACGAACCGGCAGCCATGCCGCCCGCGTTGAGCCCGTGCCCGCCGAACACCGCTTTTTCACTGGAGGATCGTTCATGCCCGCATTCCGCATCGCCGCCGCCGCGCTGGCGGCACTCATCCTGTCGCCGCTGGCGCAGGCGCAATACGACCAGCCGATCGGCCGGCCGCTCGACGCCGGCCCCGTCATGCCGTGGGGCCAGCCGGCGTATGGCGGCACCGTCACCGGGGGCGGCCAGGGCGTGGTCTGCGAAAGCCGTGACGGCGGATTCCGCGAGTGCGGCACACCCTTCAGCGGGCCGCCGGCCATCGTCCGCACGCTGTCGGCGTCGGGCTGCGTGCAGGGCCAAACCTGGGGCAGCCGCGCGCCGGGCTCGGTGTGGGTCACCGCCGGCTGCCGGGCCGAGTTTGTCGACGGCTACGCCGCGCAGGGCGGCTATCCGGGCCACTACGGCGGTGCTTATGCCGACGGCCAGTTGCTGCGCTGCGAGAGCGACCAAGGCCGCCAGCGCGAGTGCCGCGCGCCGGTGCGCACGCGCCTGACGCTGGTGCGCCAGCTGTCCGACGCGCCTTGCGTCGAGGGCCAGACCTGGGGCAGCCAGCGCAGCGGCCGCGTGTGGGTGCGCGGCGGCTGCCGGGGCGATTTCGCGCCGCAGGGCGCGCGGCCTGGTGGGCCGGCGTACGACCAGCCCAGCTACGGTTACGGCGCCGGCCAGACCATCACCTGCGAAAGTCTAGACCGCCGCAGCAACGCCTGCGGCTGGGACGCCCGCTGGGGCCACCCAGTGCTGGTGGAGACACTGTCCGCCGACGCCTGCCTGGAGGGCCGCACCTGGGGCTACGACGGTCGGCAGATCTGGGTCGATCGGGGCTGCCGGGCGCGCTTCGGGAGCAGATGACGCTCGATCCGTTGCGATGACGAAATGACGTCGCTGCGCTTCAATGACGAAATGACCAAGCGCTCGTCGTGGCGCGCAGCGCCGTCATCGATGGCTGCCGCCGAGGTCATGCGCCGCAAGGCGCGTCATCTACAAAAACAATAGCTGCTCGCGCTTTCCAGACAAGCGCTAGAGGCCTTTTTCTTTCATGAACCATCCCCCCGACATCCACGCCCGCCTGACCCCCGCCATGCGCCTCTTGGTCGAGCGCATGGCGCAGGCGCCGCACCCGCCCATGCACACGCTGAGCGCGGCCGACGCCAAGGCCACGTACGCCAAATCCATCGGCGTGCTCGACGTGCCCAAGCCCGATCTGGCGCGCGTGGAAGACCTGCACATCCCCGCGCGCGACGGCTTTCAACTGCGCGCGCGCCTGGTCGCGCCCAGCCACGACGCCGGCCTGCCGGTGCTGCTGTACACGCACGGCGGCGGCTTCACCATTGGCAGCATCGAATCGCACGACACCTTTTGCCGCGTGCTCAGCCAGTTGAGCGGCGCCGCCGTGCTGTCGCTCGACTACCGGCTGGCGCCTGAGTGGCGCTTTCCCACCGCCGTGCACGACGCCTGGGACGCGCTGCACTGGCTGGCCGGCGCGGGCGGGGCAGCGCTGGGCCTGGACACCTCGCGCATCGCCGTCGGCGGCGATTCGGCCGGCGGCACGCTGGCGGCCGTCAGCGCGCTGCACGCGCGCGACGAGGGGCTGAAGCTGGCGCTGCAACTGCTCATCTACCCCGGCACCACCGACCACCAGGACACCGATTCGCACGCCGTGTTCGAGCACGGCCCGGTGCTCGACAAGGTGCTGATCGACTGGTTCTTCCACCACTACATCGACGCCGTCGACCGCGGCGACTGGCGCTTTGCGCCCCTGAAAAGCGCCGAGGTCGACGACGTCGCGCCCGCCTGGGTGGGTCTCGCAGAATGCGACCCGCTGGTCGATGAAGGCATCCTCTACGCCGACAAGCTGCGCGCCGCGGGTGTGCCTGTCGAGCTGGAGATTTACCGCGGCGTGATCCACGGCTTCATCACCATGGGCCGCGCGATTGCCGAGGCGCGGCAGTTGCACCGCGATGCGGCGGCGGCGTTGCGGCAGGCGTTCGGGTTGCCGCTGTCTGGCGCCTGAAAGACTATGATTTATGTAGCTGCTCGCGCTTTGCCTGCAAGCGCTGGAGGCCTTTTTGATTTTTTAAAGACCCAACCATGAAGCCCGCCGACTTCCGCTTTCACCACCACCTGCGCGTGCGCTGGGCCGAGGTGGACATGCAAAAAATCGTCTTCAACCCGCACTACCTGATGTACTTCGACTGCGCCATCGCCGACTACTGGCGCGCGCTGGCCATGCCGTACGAGGCGGCCATGCAGCTGCTGGACGGCGACATCTTTCTGCGCAAGACCACAGTCGAATTCAACGCCTCGGCGCGCATGGACGACCGGCTCGACGTGGCGCTGCGCTGCGACCGCATCGGCAATTCGTCCATGACCTTTGTCGGCGCCATCTTCCGCGACGGCCAGTTGCTCAACGCGGGCGAGCTGGTCTACGTGTTTGCCGACCCCGCTACGCAGACCAGCCGGCCGGTACCCGCGCCGCTGCGCGCGCTGATCGAGGCGTACGAGTCTGGCCAACCCGTCACTCAAGTGCAGACCGGCGACTGGGCGACGTTGCAGCAGCCGGCATCCAGCGTGCGCACGGCCGTATTCGTCGAAGAGCAGGGCATTGCGCGCGAGGACGAGTGGGACGCCGCCGACGCCACCGCCGTGCACGCCGTGGTCACCAACCTGCTCGGCATGCCGGTGGCCACCGGGCGCCTGCTGCGCGACGGCGCGGCGAACAGCGGCAGCGCGCGCATCGGCCGCATGGCGGTCGACCGCACGCTGCGCGGCAGCGGCGTGGGGCGGCAGGTGATCGACGCGCTGGAGCAGGCCGCCCGCGCGCGTGGCGATCAGCGCGTGGTGCTGAGCGCGCAGCGCAGCGCCGAAGGCTTTTATCAGCGCCTGGGCTACCAGCCGGTCGGCGAGCCGTACGACGAAGTCGGCATCGCGCACATCGGCATGGCGCGCTTGCTGTGATCAAGGGCGCTGCGGTTCAGCCTGGCACCGATTCGGCGCATTGGGTGACCGCGCGCGGGCGCCGCATCAGGCAGCGCGTGGGTTCGGGCCAGCGGCCGTCGGTCAGCGCCGCGCGCAGCATCTGCTCCATGCGTTCGGCCGGCGGCGCGCTGAAACCGTAGTGGTGCAGCACGCCGTCCACCAGGATGGCGTAGTGCGGCGAGCCCATGTTGCCGCCGCTGGCCTGATCGAGCACCGCCTTGTAGGGCTTGACCTCATAGGGCAACAGAAACAGGCCCGGCACGCCGGAGAGGATGGGCTTGTTGACAAAGCTGTAGCGGCTGGCACGAAAGGCGTCGCTCAGCGCCAGCCGTGGCAGCTCGCCACGCCGCCACACCACGCACGACGGGCAATCGTCGCCGCCCATGTAGATGAAGTGCACCTTGTGGCGCAGGCGTTGCGCCGCAATCGGCTCGCCCACCGGCACGGGCGCGGGGGCCACCTGACCCTCGGGCCCCTCGGGTGCCACGAACTGCACGCCGGCAACGCTCGGCAGGGCGATCAATAGGCCCACCACGGCGGTCGCCAGCGCCGAGCGCGCCGCTTGCAGTGCCTGTTCTTGGTGCATGTGACGCCCTCCCGTGCGCGTCGGCGGCGCGGACGGCGGTGAGGTCGCCGCGCCAGACAAACTGATTTTTTACAGTGGGTAACGCCTGACGCGGCGCGTCAAGCGGGTCTCGCGCGTTGGTTCGCCGGCAAGGGGGAGGGGCTCAAATGTCCTCCAGCAATGGGTACGGCAGGTGCAGGCCCTCCAGCACGGGGCCGCCCGCGCCGCCCAGCGCCAGCGCATGGCCGGCCGCCACGTCGGCCGTCTGCACCGAGACGATGACGGCGCTGGCGTCGCCCGGCGCAGGGGCAGCCTGGGCGATGCGGCCCACCGGCTGATCGGGGTCGCGCGCTGCAAAAACCTCTTGCCCGGCCGCAGCATCACCGTTCACCTGACCCACAAACGCCCGCCGCTTGATCGCCCCGCGAAACTGACTGCGCGCCACCACTTCCTGGCCCGGGTAGCAGCCCTTCTTGAAGCTGATGCCCTGCACCGATTCGTAGTTCAGCATCTGCGGCACAAAGGCTTCGACCACCGGCTGCGTGATGCGCGCCACGCCGGCGCGCACTTCGGCCAGCAGCCAGTCGGCCTCTCTGACGGGCGGCGCAGCGGGCGCGGGCGTGCCGGCGGGCGCCAGCCACAGCGCGCGCGGCGTACCGTCGGCGGTGGGCAGGTCGATGGTGAATTCATGGTCAAACTGGCCGCTGGCGCTTGTCGGACGTGCGCGGGCAGCTATCGAAACCGCAGCATCGCCGAGCAGCCCGGCGAGCGCCACGTCGGCCGTGGCGTCGCTCAGCTTGGCCTTGGCGCGCAGCACGAACATCGACAGGCGCTTGAGGGTGGCCGCCAGCGTGTCGGCGCTGGTGACCAACAGCAGCTCGTCGGCGGCAACCTTGAGCACCTGAAAGCTGGCCAGCATGCGGCCCTTGGCGTTGCAAAAGGCGGCCAGGCGCGCCTCGCCGGGTTTCATCAACACCACGTCCTGCGTGAGCTGGCCTTGCAAGAAGCTGGCGGCATCGTCGCCCTTGGCGCGCATCACGCCCAGGTGGGGCAGGGGGGTGGCAATGCCGTTCAGGCCGGCGGGGGTCGGTGAAGCGATGTCAGACATGGGCTGAATTATCATGGCCGGCTCGTTTTTCGACCGCCTGCGACCCCGTGCGAACCTTACTCAAACTGCTGGCTTTGCTGCTTTTGCTGGCCGTGGCCGCCGCTGGCGCCGCCTGGTGGTGGACGACGCAGCCGCTGTCGCTGGCGGCCGACAAGGTCGAGATCAGCGTGCCGCAGGGCGCCTCGACCCGCGCGGCCGCGGCCAAGGCGGTGGAAGGCGGCGTGCAGACCCACCCCGACCTGCTGGGCTGGTACTTTCGCCTGGCCGGGCGCGAGCAGACCATCAAGCCGGGCGACTACGCCGTCACGCGCGGCATGACGCCGGCCGACCTGTTGGGCAAGCTGGTGCGCGGCGACCGCATCGTGCTGACGGTGACGCTGGTCGAGGGCTGGACCTTCAAGCAGTTCCGCGAAGCGCTCGCAAAAGCAGAGCACCTGCGGCACGACACCCAAGCGCTGACGGCCGCCGAGATCATGAAGACGCTGGGCAAGCCGGGCCTGGCGGCGGAGGGGCGCTTCTTCCCCGACACCTACCACTACTTCAAGAACGCCAGCGACATCGACGTGCTGCGCCAGTCGCTGCAGTTGATGGATCGGCGCCTGCAGGCCGCGTGGGACGCGCGCGCGCCCGGGCTGCCGCTGAAAAGCGCCGACGAGGCGCTGGTGCTGGCCAGCGTGGTCGAAAAGGAAACCGGCCTGCCCAAGGACCGGCCCGAGATTGCCGGCGTGTTCATCAACCGCCTGAAGATCGGCATGCGCCTGCAGACCGACCCGACGGTGATCTACGGCCTGGGCGACGCCTTTGACGGCAACCTGCGCCGCAGCCATTTGCAGGCCGACACCCCTTTCAACACCTACACCCGCGCCGGCCTGCCGCCGACGCCGATCGCCATGCCCGGCAAGGCCTCGCTCATGGCGGCGGTGCAGCCGGCGCAGACCAAGGCGCTGTACTTTGTGGCGCGCGGCGATGGCAGCAGCCATTTCAGCGGCTCGCTGGACGAACACAACCGGGCGGTCAACAAGTACCAGCGCGGCGGCGCGGTCAGCGCGGCATCGGCGGCGGGCGGCAATTGACGATGGCGCAGCCGGGTGTTTTCATCAGCTTCGAAGGCATCGACGGCGCCGGCAAGTCGACGCACATCGAGGCGCTGGCGGGCGCCTTTCGCGCCGCCGGCCGCACCGTGGTGCTGACGCGCGAGCCGGGCGGCACGCCGCTGGCCGAAAAAATCCGCGCGCTGGTGCTGCACGAGCCGATGGGTCCGCTGACCGAGGCGCTGCTGATGTTTGCCGCGCGGCGCGACCACATCGAGCAGGTGATTGCCCCAGCGCTCGCGCGCGGCGAGGTCGTGCTGTGCGACCGCTTCACCGACGCCACCTTTGCCTACCAGGGTGGCGGGCGCGGGTTCGATTGGGATTCACTATCAAAACTGGAGCTGCTGGCGCAGGATAGACAAGCGCCAGAGGCCAATTTGGCACATAAAGACCTGCTGCAACCCGACCTGACGATCTGGTTCGACCTGCCACCCGCCGTGGCGGCCGAGCGGCTGGCCGGCGCGCGTGTGCCGGATCGGTTTGAATCGCAACCCGCCGCTTTCTTCGACGCCGTGCGCGCCGGCTACGCACGCCGCGCTGCCGAGGCGCCGGCGCGCTTTGCCCGCATCGACGCCAGCCAGCCGCGCGACGCCGTGGGCGTCGACGTGCGCGCCGCCGTGCAGGGCAGGGGGTGGC
>JAGOVZ010000223.1 GCA_018060485.1 Ottowia sp.
GGACCCCGATGCGGGTACAACGCAGGCCATGACAGCGCCCCCTCCAGCGCCGGCGAGCACGCCGCCGCGCAGCATTCCGATCGGTTCAGCCGCGCCTGCGGCACCCAACCCTTCAGTCAAACCTCCTCCTGTTACGGGCCCGTGGCAATGGGCCAACCTGTTGCGGGCGCCGCACCGGCTGGCGTTTTTCCTGGCGATGTGCGTGTTGATCGCCGCCAGCGCGTGGTGGCTGCTGGTGCAGGTCGATCGGGCCACGGGCGCGCTGGGGCTGGTGTACGCGGTGCCGCCATCGCTCACGCACGGGGCGGCGATGGTGCTGGGCTTCATGCCGCTGTTTTTTGCCGGCTTCTTGTTCACCGCCGGGCCGAACTGGCTGCGCATGCCGCACCCCGAGGCGCGGCCGCTGCTGCCGCCGCTCGGCCTGCAGGCCGCTGGCTGGCTGCTGTGGCTGGCCGGCGCGCATCTGAACATGGCGTTGGCCCTGGTGGGCCTGGCGGCGGCGTGGATCGGCTTGACGTGGTCGGTCGTGCTGTTCTGGCGCCTGGTGCTGGGCAGCGACGTGGCGGACCGCGTGCACGCCAAGACCGTGGGCGTGGGCGGTGTCGTGGGCGTGCTGTGCCTGGCCGGGGTGGGGCTTGCGCTGGCGGCGGGTCAACCCGCGCTGGCGCTGGTGCTGGTGCGCACGGCGCTGTGGGGCTTCATCGTCGTCACCTTCGTCGCGGTGGCGCACCGCATGATTCCGTTCTTCACCTCCAGCGTGCTGCCGATGATCGAGATCTGGCGGCCGTTCTGGGTGCTGTGGCTGATGCTGGGCATTGCCGCTTTCGAGGTGCTGGCGCTGTGGGTCGATTGGGCCCTGCCGCCGCCGCGCTGGTGGACGCTGCTGGTGATGGCGGTTGAGATCGCCGTCGGCGCCGTGCTGATCTGGCTGGCCGTGGTGTGGGGCCTGGTGCAAAGCCTGAAGATCCGCCTGCTGGCGATGCTGCACGTCGGCTTTGTGTGGTTTGGCGTCGCGCTCATCTACAGCGCGCTGTCACAGGGGCTGTGGCTGGCCACCGGGCAGCCGGTGCTGGGGCTGGGCGCGCTGCACGCGCTGTCGATGGGGTTTCTGGGCTCGATCATGGTCGCCATGGTCACGCGCGTGTCGTGCGGGCACAGCGGGCGCGCGCTGGTGGCCGACGATCTGGTGTGGGGCCTGTTCTGGGCCTTGCAGGGCGCGGTGCTGGTGCGGCTGATCGCCGCCGTGCAGCACGCGCCGGCCTGGCTGACCACGCTGGCGGCGGCGCTGTGGGCGGCGGTCGTCATCGCCTGGGCGCTGCGTTACGCTCGCTGGTATGGACAACCGCGCACCGACGGCAAACCCGGCTGACCGGCCTCTCGCACCGCTTGGCGCGCTGCGCCCTGCCGAGGTGGCCGAACTGGCGCAGGCGCTCATCCAGACGCGCCAGAGCACGCTGCCCAAGCGCTTGGCCGGGCCTGGCCCGGACGCGGCGCAGACGCAGACCATTCTGGCCGCCGCCGCCAGCGCGCCCGATCACCACGAGCTGCTGCCCTGGCGCTTCGTCGTGGTGCCCGACGGCGCGCGCGCCGCGCTGGCCGACGCTTTTGCCGCCGCCCTGCTGCAGCGCGACGCCGCCGCCACGCCCGAGCAGCAGGCGCAGGCGCGCGAGAAGGCGTTTCGCGCGCCGCTGTTGCTGCTGGCCGTGGTGCGCCTGCGCGATGACGACGCCGAGATCGAGCCGCACGAGCGCATCGTCTCGGCCGGCTGCGCGCTGCAGAACGTGTTGCTGATGGCGCACGCGCTCGGCTTTGGCGGCGCGCTGACCAGTGGCAAGGCGCTGGCCTCGGCGCCGCTGCGCCGCCTGTTCGATCTGCATGACGATGAGCAGGCGCTGTGCTTCGTCAACATCGGCACCGTCGCCAAGCCCAAGCGTGCGCGCGCGCGGCCGCAGGCGGCGCAGTATGTGTCGGTGCTACAGCCATGATTACTGCATAAAACATAGCTGCTCGCGCTTGCGCCTCAAGCGCTGGCGGCCGATTTGATTCAGATTCTTCGAGCCTCACCATGCACACCCGCGCGCTCGTGCTGTTCTCTGGCGGACAGGATTCCACCACCTGCCTGGCCGATGCGCTGACGCGTTTCGAGCATGTCGAGACCATCGGCTTCGACTACGGCCAGCGCCATCACGTCGAGCTGGCGCAGCGCACCGTCGTGCTGCGCGAGATGCGCTCGCGCTTCCTCGACTGGGCGGCGCGGCTGGGTGACGACCACCTGATCGACGTCGGCGTGCTGGGCCAGATCAGCGAGACCTCGCTCACGCGCGAGCTGGCCTTCGAGATGCAGGCCAGCGGCCTGCCCAACACCTTCGTGCCCGGGCGCAACCTGGTCTTCCTGACGCTGGCCGGAGCGCTGGCCTACCGGCGCGGGCTGGACACCCTCGTCACCGGCGTGTGCGAGACCGACTATTCCGGCTACCCCGACTGCCGCGACGACACCATGAAGGCGATGCAGCTCGCGCTCAGTCTGGGCATGGACCGGCGCCTGCTGATCGACACGCCGCTGATGTGGCGCGACAAGGCGCAGACCTGGCAACTGGCGCATGCGCTGGGCCAGCAGGCCGATGCGCAAGGCGGCGGCGATGCGCTGGTCGATTTGATCGTCGAACACACGCACACCTGCTACGCCGGCGACCGCACGCAGTGCCACGCGTGGGGCTACGGCTGCGGCGCTTGCCCGGCGTGCGAACTGCGCGCCGCCGGCTGGGCGCGCTGGCAGACCGCGCGCGGCGCGCGCTGATGAGTTTCAAGGATTTTTAGCCGCTGGCGCTTGCTGGACAAGCGCGAGAAGCTATCAAAATAAGAGTGAAATGCACCCTCAGCCGGCCAGCAATGGCGCCTGCCCACACGGGCCACGCCGCGCCTGCCGTTCGGCACGCAGGGCGGCGGCGTAGACCAGCAGCCCGCCCACGGCCAGCGCCGCGCCGACCCAACTGGTCGAGCGCCAGCCCCAGCCGGCGGCAATCGCCAGCCCGCCCAGCCAGGCGCCCAGCGCGTTCGCCAGGTTGAAAGCCGAATGGTTGAGCGCCGCCGCCAGCGACTGCGCTTTGCCCGCCACATCCATCAGCCGGATCTGCGTGCCCGTACCCAGCGCGCCGATGGTGCCGACCAGAAAGATGCCCACGCCCGCCGACACCGCATGCAGCGCCGCCCAGTGAAAGGCGATCAGCACCAGCAGCGACCACAGCAGCACGCCGCCGATGGTCGGCATCAGCCACTTGTCGGCCAGCCGCGCGCCGACCAGGTTGCCCACCACCATGCCCAGCCCGAACAGCGCCAGCGCCACCGGCACCCAGCCGCCCGGCATGCCCGAGACTTCCAGCAGCGTCGGCTTGATGTAGCTGAACACCGCGAACACGCCGCCAAAGCCGATGGCGCCGATGCCCAGCGTCAGCCACACCTGCGGCTCGCGCAGCGCCGCCAGCTCGCCCAGCGGGCTGGCGTGCGGGTCGGCGGGCAGATCGGGCACGTGGCGGTGAATCAGCCACGCCGCCAGCAGGCCATTGGCGCCGACCATGCCGAACGCGGCGCGCCAGCCGAAACTCTCGCCCACCCAGGCCGCCAGCGGCACGCCCAGCACGGTGGCCACCGTCAGCCCCATCATCACCAGCGCCACGGCGGTGGCGCGGCGCCCGGGCGGCGAGAGCGCGGCCGCCACCAGCGCGGCGGTGCCAAAGAAAGTGCCGTGCGGCAGGCCGGTCAGAAAGCGCAGCGCGTTGAGCGACAGGTAACCCGGCGCCAGCGCGCTGGCGAAGTTGCCGATGGCGAACAGCGCCATCAGCACCACCATCAACGCGCGGCGCGGCCAGCGCGCGGTGAGCACCGCCAGCAGCGGCGCGCCGACGACCACGCCCAGCGCATAGGCGCTGATGACGTGGCCGGCCTGCGGAATGCTGACGCCAATGTCAGCGGCCACTTCGGGCAGCAGGCCCATGATGGCGAACTCGCCGGTGCCGATGCCAAAGCCGCCCACGGCCATGGCGAGGATCGGGACGGTGGCGGTCGCGTGCGGCGAAGGGGCGACGGTGGCGGGAACCGGCAAGTCAACAGCGGACGACATGAGCGTGCAAGATCAGGGTTAACCCTGATTTTCGGCGATATCGCCCATTTCTGCAGGCGCGTTCGCTGCGAGGTCGGGGTCATCTTCCTCGTGCAGCGCGCCCCAGCGCATCAGACCGCGCCCGCTTCCAACCCAAAGCGCGCGC
>JAGOVZ010000224.1 GCA_018060485.1 Ottowia sp.
TTTCGAGTTCAGACCGCCGCTGGCAAGAAAAAAGCACCTAGGTCTTGCGACCTAAGTGCTTGATTCGTTTGCCTTAATTTGGCTCCCCGACCTGGGCTCGAACCAGGGACCTACGGATTAACAGTCCGGCGCTCTACCGACTGAGCTATCGGGGAACAAGCCTTGCATTATATGACGAAAATTCCGCCCGAAAAGAACTCGTTCCTCATTTTCAGCCTTGCGGGAGCACCCCGTCCGCGCGATCAAACACCGCCATGCTCTCCACGTGTGCCGTGTGCGGGAACATGTTGACCACGCCCGCCGCCGTGCAGCGATAGCCGGCTTGGTGCACCAGCAGACCGGCGTCGCGCGCCAATGTGGCGGGGTTGCAGCTGACGTAGACGATGCGGCGCGGTGGCTGCCAGGTTTCGGCACCGAGCGGCAGTGGATCGGCACCCTCGGCGCCGATGCGCGCCTGGTGGATCGCGGCCAGCGCCTTGACGAGCGCGAAGGCGCCTTCGCGTGGCGGATCGACCAGCCAGCGGTCGGCCGTGCCGTCGGCGATGAGTTGTTCTGCGGTCATGTCGAACAGGTTGCGCGCTGCGAAATCGGTAGCTGCCAGCGCTTTCCCCTCAAGCGCTGCAGCCCGATTTGACTCAAAATTCTGACGCGCGCGCGCGACCAGCGCGGCGCTGCCTTCCACTCCCAGCACCTGCCCTGCCTGTGTGGCGATCGGCAGCGTGAAGTTGCCGAGACCGCAGAACCAGTCGATTACGCGCTCGTCCCGTTTCGCGCCGAGCAGGCGCAGCGCGCGGGCCACCAGCACGCGGTTGATGTGCGGGTTGACCTGCGTGAAATCGGTCGGCTTGAATGGCATGGTGATGCCGAACTCGTGCAGCGCGTAGGCCAGCGGCGGGCCATCCTGATCCAGCAAATGCACCGTGTCCGGCCCCTTGGGCTGCAACCACCATTGCACGCCGTGGCGTTGGCCGAAGGCGCGCAGTTGCTGACGGTCGGCGTGGCTGAGCGGCTCCAGGTGGCGCAGCACCAGCGCGGTCACGTCATCGCCGGCGGCCAGTTCGATCTGCGGGCAGGTTTCGCGCGCCTGCAGGCCCATGATGAGTTCGCGCAGCGGCATCAGCAGGCTGCTCACGTGCGGCGGCAGCACGTGGCATTCGCGCATGTCGGCCACGTAGCGGCTCTTGCGTTCGTGAAAACCGATCAGCACCTCGCCCTTTTTTTGCACGTAGCGCACCGACAGCCGCGCGCGGTAGCGGTAACCCCAGGCCGGGCCTTCAATGGGGCGCAGAATCAACTCGGGCTTGACCTTGCCCAAGTGCCACAGGTTGTCTTCCAGTGCGCGCTGCTTGACGGCGATTTGCGCCGTCGGCTCCAGGTGCTGCATCTTGCAGCCGCCGCAGGCGCCCTGGTGCAGGCCGAAGTGCGGACAGCGCGGCGCCACGCGCAGATTGCTTTCGGTGTGCAATTCGGTCAGCGTGGCCGCTTCCCAGTTGTTCTTGCGCCGCGTGACCTGGGCGCTGACCCATTCGTCCGGCAGCGCGCCATCGATGAACACCACCTTGCCGTCGGCACGGCGCGCGATGCCTTGCGCGTCGAGGTCCATCGACTCGATGTGCAGCCAGTCGGGCGGCATGGTGGCGACGGTTTCAGACTCTGGGTTCATGATGAAAAAGGCCGCAGGCGCTTGATGGACAAGCGCGAGCAGCTATCAATTGCATAGTTCTTGATGCGCCACCGCCCTCACCCCAACGCTGAGGGAGCCCTCAGGGTGCGCAGCAAGCCATTCAAAAGGCCGCGGAGCAGCCACGCTGGAACGCCGTGGTCGGGGTCCCCCCGACCGCCAGCGTTGTCCCCCTCAGGCGGAAGGCGCCGAAGGCGACTCAGGGGGAGCTTTATCTCGCAGGTAGATACCGTGCCGGATCCACCGGCTTGCCCGAGCGGCGGATCTCGAAGTGCAGCTTGACCCGATCGGCGTCGGTCGAGCCCATCTCGGCGATCTTCTGGCCGCGCTTGACATTCTGGTCTTCCTTCACCAGCAGCGTCTGGTTGTGCGCGTATGCCGTCAAGAAGGTGTTGTTGTGCTTGAGGATGATCAGGTTGCCATAGCCGCGCAGGCCGGCGCCGGCGTACACCACCTTGCCATCGGCGGCGGCCAGCACCGGGTCGCCGGCCTTGCCGGCAATGCCCAGGCCCTTGTTCTTGGCTTCGTCGAAGCCGGCGATCATGGGGCCGCTGGCGGGCCAGATGAAGTCGACATCGTCGGCGCCGGCCGATGGCGGCGTGGCGGGTGGCGCGGCCACGGGCGCTGGCGCGGGGGCCGCGCTGGCGGCGCCGGGCGTGGTCTGCGTGGCCACCGGCACCGGCGGCTTGGCCGGCGCGGGCGCCGGAGTCGGCGTTGTGCTGCGCGGCGCCTCGGTCAACGGCGCGGCGGCGGCCACGGTGGTGCCGACCGGCGCCACCACGCGCAGCACCTGGCCGACTTCAATGACGTTCGGGTTGTCCAGGTTGTTCCAGCGCACGATGTCGCGCCACGGCTGGTTGACCTCGGTCGCGATCTTCATGATGGTGTCGCCCTGGCGCACCGTGTAGAACCCCGGCTTGCCGGCATTTTCGGCGCCGGGCAGCGTGGTCGGGTCGATGCGCGGGGCCGTGGTGACACCGCGGTCTTCCACCGGCGCCCGGTTGGCGGACGACGAGCAACCGGCCAGCACCGCCAGCGCCAGCAAGGTGGCGGGCAGCGCGATATTGCGGCCTCTCAGATACATACAGCGAACCCTTTTCAGAAACTGCTTTTCAAGCAACCCCTGATTTTAGAGGCACGAAGTTGACGGTTTCGAGGATGGTCTGCTGAATTCCCTGGCGCGAGCGGTCGATGACCACCAGCGCCTGCTGCCCCGCCGCCGTGGCGATGGGCGCCACCAGCCGGCCGCCATAGGCCAGTTGCTCGATCCAGGCGTCCGGCACCGCCTCGCCGCCGGCGGCCGCGATGATGCCGGCGTACGGCGCGCCCTTGGCAAAACCGGCCATGCCGTCGCCCAGAATCAGGTGCACGTTGGCGATGCGCAGCGGGCGCAGGTTGGCGCGCGCTTTCTCGTGCAGGTCGCGCAGGCGCTCGATGCTGTAGACCTCGCTGGCCAGCTGGCCCAGCACCACCGCTTGGTAGCCGCAGCCGGTGCCGATGTCGAGCACGCGGCCCAGTTTGCCGTCGGGCCCGCGCAGGCCGCCCTGCATCAGCAGCTCGACCATGCGCGCCACCACGCTCGGCTTGCTGATGGTCTGGCCCAGGCCGATGGGCAGCGCCGTGTCTTCATACGCCTGCGCCAGCAGCGCGCCATCGACAAAGCGGTGCCGATCCACCGCGCCCATGGCGCGCAGCACCTGCGCGTCGCTGATACCCTCGGCCGCCAGCAGTTGCACCATGCGCGCGCGCGCCGGGATCGGGTCGCGCGCCATGCTGGCGGCCTGCGGGGCCGACGCATTGGTCACCGGTGACGGCATGCCGGGCGCGGCCGGCGCACGCACGGGCGCCTTGGCCGGTGGCTTGCCGCCCTGCCCCAGGTCGATGCGGGCCGGAAAACCTGGTCGCGCCGGCGTCGCCATCAGCCCGCCCCCTCTTTGGCGTGCGGCGCCAGCATGTGGCCCAGGCCTTGCGCCCAATAACCGAGCGCGTCGCGGTCGGTCAAATCCACCTTCAGCGGCGTGATGGCGATGTGGCCTTCGGCCGTGGCGTGAAAGTCGGTACCCTCGGTCGCGTCCGACGCGGGGCCGGCGCCGCCGATCCAGTACATGGTGTCGCCGTGCGGGCTGTCCATGGTGATGACGCGCTCGGCCGCATGGCGCCGGCCCAGGCGGCAGACCCGCGGCGCCTTGATCTCGCCCAGCGGCAGGTTGGGGATGTTCACGTTCAGCAGCCAGGGTTTGCCGCCTTCCAACTGGTGTTTGCCAATGCGCTGCACCAGCTCGGCCGCCTTGGTGGCTGCGGCGTCGATGTGGCCCCAGCCTTTTTCGATCTGCGAGAAGGCGATGGCCGGGATGCCGAACAGATAACCCTCCATCGCCGCGCCCACGGTGCCTGAGTAAATGGTGTCGTCGCCCATGTTGGCGCCGTTGTTGATGCCCGAGACGACCAGGTCGGGCCGATAGTCGAGCAAGCCCGTCAGCGCGATGTGCACGCAGTCGGCCGGCGTGCCGTTGACGTAGCGAAAGCCGTTGGCCGCCTGGTACACGTACAGCGGCGCGCGCAGCGT
>JAGOVZ010000052.1 GCA_018060485.1 Ottowia sp.
TTGGTGGCGATGTGGAGGATGCGTTGGAGCAGGCGTTCGGGTTTTGGGGTGCCGAATACTTCACTCTCAAAAAGTGCAACGACTTCTTTTTTTGCGTCTTGCGTGTGGCCCACGTCCTCGTAAGACCACCACGTCTGCGGGACAACACCCTCTTTCACTTCTGACAGGAATCGTTTGACGGCAGGCACATTGTTTGCGCCTCGACCCCACCAGATACGATTTTCCGAGTGAAGTCTCCAAAGGTTCTCCTCAGAAATAGACCAGTAGCGCCCAGAGGGCGGCCCATCAATCCGGCGGCCGCCGGGGCATTGAATGGAATACGTGCCGAGGCTGTAGAAGTTCCGCGCAGAAAGATCGCTTGGCTTCCAAGGACCTCTCGGATCGCTGTCAGGATTCTTGTAAGCGTCATCCTGGCGGTCAGTTCGCGGCATCAAATTGGGTAGCCATGTCTCGCCGCTTTTGGCGTAGACGAGCACGTAATCGTGATCCTCCGAGAAGTGACGCGCCGTGGACTTTGGCGAGTAGTTCTTTCGCCAAAGCACCGTGGTGACGAAATTCCCCCGCCCAAACACCTCATCCATCAACACCTTGAGGTAATGCCCCTCGTGGTCGTCGATGGTGACCCAGATGGAGCCGTCCTCCCGCAGCAGCTCGCGCAGCAGTTGCAGGCGCGGCAGCATCAGGGTGAGCCACTGGGCGTGCTCGAGGTTGTCGTCGTAGTGCTCAAACGCACTTTTCGTGTTGTAGGGCGGGTCGATGAAGATGCACTTGACCTGCCCACGGTAGAAGGGCAGCAGGCTTTTCAGAGCCTCCAGGTTGTCGCCCTGAATCAGCAGGTTGTCGGCCGCGCGGGCCGGGTTGCCGTGGGTGCTGACGGGGGTCAGCAGCCGGTAGGGCACGCGGGCGGCTTGGGTGAAGGCGTCTGGGCGGCCGAGCCAGTCGAGGGTGGGCATGGGTCAGGGGGCTTCTGGCGTGAACTGGGTTTCAAACACGCTTTGCACGGTGTCGCGGTGAAACAGGTCGAGGTAGGGCTGGTAACGGTACACGCGGTTGCGCTGCTGGCCGGTGGTTTCGTGCAGCCAGGTGCGCGCGCGCAGGTCTTCGAGCAGTTTGATGGCGGTGGGCATGCTGCAGCCGGTGACCTGGGCGCAGGTCTTGGCGTTGACGTAGGGCTGCTGATACAGGTGGTCGAGCAGTTTCAGCGCGTAGGCGTTGTTGGCCACCGCGGCGCGGTGCGCGGCTTGCAGGGCGACGATGTCGCGCGCGGTCTGGGTGGCGGCGCGCGCGGTGGTGCTGACGCCGCGCAGAAAGAACTTGAGCCACGCCTCCCAGTGGCCGTGCGTGCGGATGGCGGTGAGGCGGTCGTAGTATTCGGCGCGGTGCGCCTTGAGAAATACTGACAAGTACAGCAGCGGGCGCGTGAGGGCGCCTTCCTCGCACAGCAGCAAGGTGATGAGCAGGCGGCCGACGCGGCCGTTGCCGTCGAGAAACGGGTGGATCGTTTCGAACTGCGCGTGCGCCAGTCCGCAGCGCACCAGCAAGGGCAGGCTATGGCGGCCTTGATGCAAGAACTTTTCCAGACCATCAAGCGCATTCATCAGCTCGTGCGGCGGCGGGGGCACGAAGCTGGCGGTGGTCAAGGTGCAGCCGGCGCCGCCGATCCAGTTTTGCGTGCGGCGGAATTCGCCGGGGGTTTTCTCCCCGCCGCGAATCTTGCGGCCACCGCCGTGCATCAGTTCGGCGTGGATTTCGCGAATCAGGCGCAGACTCAAGGGGAAGTGCTCGGCCAGGCGCCGCAAGCCGTGGTTCATGGCGCGCACGTAGTTGAAGACTTCTTCCACATCTTGCGGCGCGTCGTCGGCGGTGGCAGCGGTCTCGAATGCCAGCACGTCTTCAAGCGTGCTTTGCGTGCCTTCGATCTGCGACGACAACACGGCTTCGTGCCGCACATACATGGCGACGAACAGGTCGGGGTTGGGCAGCACATCGGCGATGGCGTCAAGCCGCGCCAGGTCGCGGTCGGCGTTGGAGAGCCAGGTTTGCAGCTCACCATCGAAAACGATCGGCGGTTCGGGCGGCAGCGGCTCGGGCACGAAGGCGCGGTAGCCAGTGGCCTGCTGGACGTAACGGCCGGCGCGGTTGGATGGGGTGGGCATGGGGTGCGTTTAAATAGGAGCGCGCTGGGTTGTATTTTATTTAAAAAAAAGACTCAATTTTTAATAGTAGGAGTCCGAAGGCCAGGCTGTTTAAGTTGTGCGGGCAAAAAGACTGTGTTTATGCTCATGGTTGATCAAGTATGACGTTTTTGCACGCTGTTCAAGCCGACATCACCACGCTGGCGGTGGACGCCATCGTCAACGCGGCCAACAGCAGCCTGTTGGGCGGCGGCGGGGTGGATGGGGCGATTCACCGCGCGGCGGGGCCGGAGCTGGTGTTCGAATGCCGGCTGCTCGGCGGTTGCAAGACGGGCGACGCCAAGACGACGCGCGGCCATCGCCTGCCGGCCAAGTGGGTGATTCACACCGTGGGCCCGGTGTGGCGTGGTGGCGATCAGGGCGAGCCGGCGCTGCTGACCGCGTGTTACCGCCGCGCGATGGAAGAGGCGGTGCGTGTCGGTGCGCGCACGGTGGCGTTTCCGGCCATCAGCACGGGGGTGTACGGCTACCCCAAGGCGGCTGCCGCGACCGTGGCGGTGGCGACGCTGCGGCAGGCGCTGGTGGCACATCCGGGCGCGTTCGACGAAGTGGTGCTGTGCTGTTTTTCAGACGACGACCGGCGCACCGTGCAGGCGCAGTTGGATGCGGGGTGACGCGCGCCGCGCGCCTGTCGCCAGTCAAATGCTTCAAATTTGGTAGCTGCTTGCGCTTGCCCTGCTTGCGCTGGCTGCCCTTTATCTTCGATATCCTGTGCGCATCGCGCTGCCAGCGCCCCCGGTTTGCTGATCCGCCATCTTGACGCCGCTCCTCCAATCACCCGCCCTCCTGCTGCTGGCCGTCGGCACGCTGCTGGGCCTGAACTTTCCGCTCGGCAAGCTGGCTCAAGCCGCGCAGGTGCCGGCGGTGCTGTGGGCGGCGCTGATTTCGCTGGGCGCCAGCTCGCTGCTGGGCGCGTGGCTGCTGCTGCGTCGCCGACCGGTGGTGTGCGATGCGCAGCACCTGCGCTACTTCGTCATCACGGCGCTGGTGTCGTACGCGCTGCCCAACCTGCTGGTGCTGGCGGCGATGGCGCACCTGGGCAGCGGGCCGACGGCGATGATGTTCACGCTGTCGCCGCTGTTCACGGCGCTTTTGTCGCGCCTGGCCGGGCTGCGCGCGCCGGCGCGGCTGGAGTACTGGGGCATCGCCATCGGCTTTGGCGGCGCGCTGCTGGTGGCGCTGGCGCGTGGTGAGGCGGGGCGGCCTGCGGCGTGGCTGTGGGTGGGCGTGGGGCTGCTGATTCCGCTGTTGCTGGCGCTGGGCAACGTGTACCGCTCGCTCGACTGGCCACCGCGCGCCGACGGCACCTGGCTGGCGGTGGGCAGCCACGGCGTGGCGGCGTTGCTGCTGCTGGCGCTGTGTGCGCTGACGGGCGCCTGGCGCGGCCTGCCGGCACTGGCGGGCGTGCCGTGGCTGGCGGCGGCGCAGGTGGCGGCGGCGGTGCTGATGTTTCCGCTGTTCTTTCGGCTGCAGGCGCTGGGCGGGCCGGTGCTGCTGAGCCAGATCGGCACCGTGGGCGCGGGCGTCGGCGTGGCGGTGGGCGCGGGCCTGCTGGGCGAGCGCTATCCGCCGCTGGTGTGGGGCGGCGTGGCGTTGATCGCGCTGGGCATCGGGCTGACGGTGTGGGCGCGGCGCGGGACTTGAAGGGGTTGAAATGCTATTGATGTGGGAGCTGCTTGCGCAGGTGGGACAAGCGCTGGGGCGTGATTTGATTCATTTTCGCCGTGCCGTTGGCCGCGCCGGTCAGGCGGCGCGATCGGCGCTGCGCGGCGTCGCTTTTCTGAGCGGTGCGGCGCTCGTGGCGGTGGCATCGGCGATGCTGTCGGCTTGCGAATCCGCGCCCGCGCAGATCGACGAGTGGCCCGCCGTGGTGGCGACCGCTGCCGGTTCGGACCCAGCCGTCCCTGAACGGCCGCGCGGGCTGGGCGATGCGTCGGCGCCGGGCACGGGCGCGCCGTCGCCCACGGCCGCGGCAGGCGCTCAGCCGCCCGTGCCCGCCGCCAGCGCGCCGTCGCCCGAGGCCGCGCCCGCCGCCAGCGCCGCCGCGCCGCCGCCCCCGCCGCCCGCGCGCAGCGAAAGCAACGGCTACGCCATCCACTGGCAGCGCCCGGTGGCGCGCGCGGCGGACGATCAGGTCGAGGCCGTCACGCAAGGCTGGCGCCGCGGCGTGCGGCTGGTGGTGACGTCCAGCGGCGGCATCGGCCAGGTGGAGGTGCGGCCCACGCGCGGCGGCTGGCCGAACCAGGTGCAGGTGGAGTTCCGCTACGCGCCCGACCGGCCGTTCGACGCGCTGGAGGGCATGCGCTTTCAGGTCATCAACCCGGCGCACACGGCGGGCGACGAGGTGCCGCCGCTGGTGCCCGACAACTTCGTGTTCTGGCAGCGCGACGGCCGCTTCTGGCTCGATCTGCCCAGCGGCTGGCTGCGCGGCCAGCAGGGCTTGCGCATCGCGTGGGTGGATCGGTATCGGCGTTGAGGCGATCCGCGCGCAACGGCGTACGATATGAAAAATATAGCGGCTCGCGCTTGACAGGCAAGCGCTGGGGCCGCAATTTACCTATGGCTGGACTGATGAATAGTCCGACAGCCCATCATCCGTTCGGGCTGAGCTTGTCGAAGCCCGGGGGTGTGGCACGAAGTCCTTCGACAGGCTCAGGACGAACGGCGTGGGATCGTTTCTTGATCTGTCCATCAATTTTCAGTGGCCGCGCAGCCGGCCACGTTGTGGGCCGCACCGGCCGGGCTTGCACCGGCCGCCAGCGGCGTCCCCTGGGGGATGGCGCGTCAGCGCCACAGGGGGGTCAAAGCACCCACTTCGCCATCGGGTGCGTGCTGAGCGCGCGGTACAGGTCGTCAAGCTGCTCGCGGCTGGCGGCGGTGACGGTGATGGTCAGGCCCAGGTATTTGCCGCCGCCGCTTTCGCGCAGCTCGATGGTGCTGGCGTCGAAGTTGGGGTCGAACAGCTTGGCAATGTGCGTGATCGCGGTCACGAAGCCGTTTCCGTTGACGCCGACGACCTTGATCGGAAAGGCGCTGGGGTAGTCGATCAGCGATTCGCGCCGCTCGGGCGTGAGTTCGATCGGCTCGCCGTCAGCGGGCATGTCGGGCAGGGGTGGGACGGGTGTGGTCATGGGGTGAACAGCGCCTCCTTGGCGCGTTGGTAGGCGGCGTAAAGCTTCTGGTACACGGGGCCGGGCTGGCCGTGGCCGACCGGCTGGCCGTCGAGCGTGGTAATGGGCAGCACTTCCTTGGTGGCGGAGGACAGCAGCAACTCATCGGCCGCCAGCACCTCGGCGCGCGCAATGCGGCGCAGCTCGAAGCCGATGCCCTCTTGCGCGCACAGCTCGGCGATGGCGCCGTAGCGAATGCCCTCCAGCACCAGGTTGTCCTTCGGCGGGCCCATGACGACGCCGTTTTTCACCACCCAGACGTTGCTGGCGGCGGCTTCGCTCAAGAAGCCGTCGCGGAACATCACGGTTTCGAGCGCGCCCTGCTCAAAGCTGATCTGGCGCGCGAACACCGCGCCCAGCAGGCTGATCGACTTGATGTGCGCCTTCTTCCAGCGGAAGTCGTCGGCCGTGACGCAGGCCACGCCGTTCGCGCGCTGCTCGGGCGTCGGCGGTTTCATGGGTAGACAGGTGGCGAGCACGGTGGGCGTCAGGCCCTCGATCATCGGGTGGTCGCGCAGGGCGACGCCGCGTGTGACCTGGAAGTAGTAGAACCAGTCCTGCGGCAGCGCTTGGGCATCATGTTGGCCGCTGGCGCTTGTCTGTCCTGCGTAAGCAGCTATCAAATCAAGAGCAATCTGGCGCCACTCGGCACGCGTGTGCGGGTTGGGGATGCGCGTTTCGGCCAGGCTGCGCTCGAGCCGCGCCATGTGCTGGTCGAAACGGTACGGTTGCGGCGCGTGGCCGGGGCGGCCGTAGATCGAGATGCCTTCGTACACGCCGTCGCCAAAGATGAAGCCGCGGTCGAAAGGGCTGATGCGCGCCTCGGGCATTGTGGTGATTTCACCACTCACATAACAGGGCAGCGGCGGCAGCGAGTCGGCGGGGTGGGTGGTCATGGGCAGCGTGGCTTTGATGGGGCGCCAATGGGCGAAACGAGGGGCGGTGTTCATTGTCGCGCACGCGGTCGCTCCCGGGCCGCGCGCCGTGCCGCGGCCCGCTTGTAGGACAAGCGGCCGCCGACCACGGACAAACCCCTATAATCAGGGGCTTTGCAGTCGTTGCCGGACGTAAACTGCACGTAATTCGCCATGGTGACAATCGCACCCGAACCCGCAAGGGCGCCGAACGGGTTCGCCGACGAGGCAACTGATGCCTCCGACGCCGATTTCAAGCCGATGAGCGCCGATGAGGCGCGTGAATGGCGTGCTGCCCAGCCGCCGATGTCTCCCTGGCCAGTGGTCTGGGTGCAGGCGGCGGCAGGTCTGGTGGTGGTGGCCCTGGCGTGGGCGGTGTCGGCGGGCAAGATGCCCGTTACCCAATCCACGGCCTACGGCGCCCTCGCGGCGTGGTTGCCAGCGGTGTTTTTCGCCCGCCTGGTGGCGCGCCGGATGCGGCTGCAAGCCAACGCCGGCAGTGCCTTGATGGCGCTGATGGTGGGGGAGGGAATCAAGGTCGTGCTCACCGTGGCGCTGCTGCTGGCGGCGCCCAAGGTGCTCACGCAGGTGCACTGGCTGGCCTTGCTGGCTGGTTTTGTGATGACGATCAAGGCCGCCTGGGTGGCTTTGTGGCTGATGTCGGCAAGGCGCCGCGCAGCACGACGGGACTGACGTTGGAACAACTGGTGACATATGGCTGCTGAAACCGCTGCACACGGACCGAGCGCTGGGGAATACATCCAGCACCACCTGCATCACCTGCAGAAGAACTTCTCGTTCGAGAACGTCACGCAGAAAAACATCATCGACTTCAGCCTGTTCAACGCCGACTCGGTGTTCTGGTCGATCCTGCTGGGCGCACTCGCCTGCTGGCTGCTGTGGCTGGGCGCGCGCAAGGCCACTTCGGGGGTGCCGGGGCGTTTTCAGGCTGCGGTCGAAATCCTGTCCGAAATGGTCGAGAACCAGGCCAAGGGCGTGATCCACAACGCCAAGAGCCGCAAGCTCGTCTCGCCGCTGGCGCTCACGGTGTTCGTCTGGATCTTCGCCATGAACGCCATGGACCTGCTGCCGGTCGACCTGCTGCCGCTGGCGTGGCAGGCCGTCACGGGCGACCACCACGCCTACCTGCGCGTGGTGCCGACGGCCGATCTGTCCACCACGCTTGGCCTGTCGATCAGCGTGCTGCTGGTGTGCCTGGTCTACAACGTCAAGATCAAGGGCGCCGGCGGCTGGGCGCACGAGCTGGTCACCGCCCCGTTTGGCGCGCACCCGGTGCTGTGGCCGATCAACTTCCTGATGCAGATCATCGAATTCGTCGCCAAGACCGTCTCGCACGGCATGCGACTGTTCGGCAACATGTTTGCCGGCGAACTCGTCTTCATGCTGATCGCCCTGATGGGCGGCGTATGGGCCTGGCAGTTCAACCCCCTGTCGGGCGGTTTCTGGCTGGGTGTCGGGCACGTGATTGCGGGGACCGTGTGGGCGATCTTCCACATCCTGATCATTACGCTGCAGGCGTTCATCTTCATGATGCTGACGCTGATCTACGTGGGTCAGGCGCACGACGCGCACTGAGTTCTCGCTTTCTTTCCTTTCCCTTAACTTTTTTCTTTTCTTTCTCTAGGAGCAATCATGGAAAACGTTCTCGGCCTCGTCGCTCTGGCTTGTGGTCTCATCGTCGGCTTGGGCGCCATTGGCGCCTCCATCGGCATCGCGCTGATGGGCGGCAAGTTCCTTGAATCGTCGGCACGTCAGCCCGAGCTGATGAACGAACTGCAAACCAAGATGTTCGTGCTGGCCGGCCTGATCGACGCCGCCTTCCTGATCGGCGTGGCCATCGCGCTGCTGTTCGCCTTCGCCAACCCCTTCACCCTCGGTTAATCGGCTTTAGCCTTTCGAGACTGAAAGGAGTCGACACGTGAATATCAACGCGACCCTGTTCCTGCAGGCCGTTGTCTTCGCGATCCTGGTCTGGTTCACGATGAAATTCGTGTGGCCGCCGATCACGAAGGCACTGGACGAGCGGGCGCAGAAAATCGCCGACGGCCTCGCTGCCGCCGACAAGGCCAAGACCGAACTCGCCGCCGCCAACCAGCGCGTCGAGAAGGAACTGGCCACGTCGCGCAACGAGATCGCGGTTCGCCTGGCCGACGCCGAGCGCCGCGCGCAGCAGATCATCGAGGAAGCCAAGGTGCGCGCCACCGAGGAAGCCAACAAGATCGTTGCCGCTGCCCAGGCCGATGCCGAGCAGCAGGTGGTGCGCGCCCGCGAAGCCCTGCGCGAGCAGGTGGCCACGCTGGCCGTCAAGGGCGCCGAGCAAATCCTGCGCAAGGAAGTCAACCCGGCGGTGCACGCGGATCTGCTGGGCCGTTTGAAGGCCGAGCTCTGATTCGTCAGGGCACGCGCAAAGGAAAAACCCATGGCAGAACTCGCCACCATCGCCAGACCGTACGCCGAGGCCCTGTTTCAGGTGTCGCGCGCCGATCTGGCGGCGACGCAATCGTGGCTGGACAGCCTGGCGCGCGCGGCGGGCAACGACGAGTTGCTGCAGTTTGCCGCCAACCCCAAGGTCAACGCCAGCCAGGTGTTCCACATCGTCACCAGCGTGCTGCAAGGCCCGCTGCCTGAGCGCGGTGCCAACTTCCTGCGCGCCGTGATCGACAACCACCGTCTGGCCGCGCTGCCCGAAGTGGCGCGCCAGTTCCGCCAGCTGGCCAACAGCGTGAGCGGCAGCGCCGACGCGCTGATCCAGAGCGCTTTTCCGATCAGCCCGGCTGAGCTGGATTCGCTGAAAACCACGCTGGAAAAGCGCTTTGGCCGCCGGCTGGAGCCGAGCGTGCAGGTCGATCCAGATCTGATTGGCGGCGTGCGCGTGGTCGTGGGCGACGAGGTGCTCGACACCTCGGTCAAGGCCCGCCTGGAACAAATGAAGATGGCCCTCACCGCCTGATGCGTCAGGCAAGAGCCCCTCGATAACCCAAAGGACAAGGAAAGAGTCATGCAACTCAATCCCGCAGAAATTTCAGAACTGATCAAGCGCCGCATCGAGGGCCTGGGCTTCAGCGCCGACGTGCGCAACCAGGGCACGGTGGTGTCGGTGACCGACGGCATCGTGCGCATTCACGGCCTGTCCGACGCCATGCAGGGCGAGATGCTGGAGTTTCCGGCCACCGCCGAAGGCGTGCCCACGTTCGGCCTGGCGCTGAACCTTGAGCGCGACTCGGTCGGCGCCGTGATTCTGGGCGAGTACGAGCACATCTCCGAAGGCGACACCGTCAAGTGCACGGGCCGCATTCTGGAAGTGCCCGTCGGCCCCGAACTGATTGGCCGTGTGGTCAACGCGCTGGGCCAGCCCATCGACGGCAAGGGCCCGATCAACGCCAAGATGACGGACGTGATCGAGAAGGTCGCGCCGGGCGTGATCGCGCGCCAGTCGGTCAGCCAGCCGGTGCAGACCGGCCTGAAGTCGATCGATTCGATGGTGCCGATCGGCCGTGGCCAGCGCGAGCTGATCATCGGCGACCGCCAGACCGGCAAGACCGCGGTGGCGATCGACACGATCATCAACCAGAAGGGTCAGAACATGACCTGCGTGTACGTCGCCATCGGCCAGAAGGCATCGTCCATCAAGAACGTGGTGCGCGCGCTGGAACAGCATGGCGCCATGGACTACACCATCGTCGTCGCCGCGTCGGCCTCCGAATCGGCGGCCATGCAGTACGTGTCGGCCTATTCGGGCTGCACCATGGGCGAGTACTTCCGCGATCGCGGCCAAGATGCGCTGATCATTTACGACGACCTGTCCAAGCAGGCCGTGGCCTACCGTCAGGTGTCGCTGCTGCTGCGCCGCCCGCCTGGCCGCGAAGCCTACCCCGGCGACGTGTTCTATCTCCACAGCCGCCTGCTGGAGCGCGCCGCACGCGTCAACGGCGACTACGTCGAAGCCTTTACCAAGGGCGAAGTCAAGGGTCAGACCGGCTCGCTCACCGCGCTGCCGATCATCGAAACGCAGGCCGGCGACGTGTCCGCCTTCGTGCCGACCAACGTGATCTCGATCACCGACGGCCAGATCTTCCTCGAAACCAGCCTGTTCAACGCCGGTATCCGACCCGCCATCAACGCCGGTATCTCGGTGTCACGCGTGGGCGGTGCGGCGCAGACCGATCTGATCAAGAAGCTGTCCGGGGGTATCCGTACCGACCTGGCGCAGTACCGTGAACTGGCCGCGTTCGCGCAGTTCGCGTCCGACCTGGACGCAGCCACCAAGAAGCAGCTCGACCGCGGCGCACGCGTCACCGAACTGCTCAAGCAACCGCAGTACAGCCCGCTGTCCATCAGCCTGATGGCGGCTTCGCTGTTCGCGGTCAACAAGGGCTACATGGACGACATCGAAGTCAAGCAGGTGCTGCCCTTCGAGCACGGCCTGCATGCTTTCCTGAAGGACAAGCACGCGGCGCTGCTGCAGAAGATGGAAGGCGGCAAGGCGCTCGACAAGGACAAGGAAGCGGAAGGCGAGTTGACGTCCGCCATCGAGGCGTTCAAGAAATCCTTCGCCTGATCCTTCGTCCGGAGGAAACACACTATGGCAGTCGGCAAGGAAATTCGCGGCAAGATCAAATCGGTGGAGAACACCAAGAAGATCACCAAGGCCATGGAAATGGTGGCCGCGAGCAAGATGCGCAAGGCGCAGGACCGCATGCGTGCGGCCCGCCCCTACGCGGAGAAGGTGCGCAACATCGCAGCCCACCTCGGTGAGGCCAACCCCGAATACGTGCACCCCTTCATGCGTTCGAACGACGTCAAGAAGGCGGGCGTGATCGTGGTGACCACCGACAAGGGGCTGTGCGGCGGCATGAACACCAACGTGCTGCGCGGCGTGACCACACGCCTGCGCGAGTTGCAGGGCGAGGGCGTGGCAACCGAAGTCGTGGCCATCGGCAACAAGGGCCTGGGTTTTCTCACCCGGATCGGCGCGCGTGTCGTGTCGCAGGCCACGCAACTGGGCGACACGCCGCACCTTGAAAAGCTGATCGGCCCGGTCAAGGCGCTGCTTGATCAGTACGAAAAGGGCGAGCTGAACGCCGTCTACATCGCCTACACCCGCTTCATCAACACCATGAAGCAGGAAGCCGTGATCGAGCAGTTGCTGCCGCTGTCCGCCGAACGGATGCAGGAAGAAACCCGCTCCAGCGGCAAGCAGGTGGCGTGGGACTACCTCTACGAACCCGATGCGCAAAGCGTGATCGACGACCTGCTGGTGCGCTACGTCGAGGCGTTGGTGTATCAGGCCGTGGCTGAAAACATGGCTTCCGAGCAGTCCGCGCGCATGGTAGCCATGAAGGCCGCCACCGACAACGCCGGCAACGTGATCAACGAACTGAAGCTGGTCTACAACAAGACCCGCCAGGCGGCGATCACCAAGGAACTGTCCGAGATCGTGGCCGGCGCGGCCGCAGTCTGAAGCAGCGTCAACCGATTCAAATATTGGAGCAAAGAATGGCTCAAGTTCAAGGCAAGATTGTTCAATGTATCGGCGCCGTGGTCGACGTGGAATTTCCGCGCGACCAGATGCCCAAGGTGTACGACGCCCTCAAGATGGATGGCTCGGCCCTGACGCTGGAAGTGCAGCAGCAACTCGGCGACGGCATCGTGCGCACGATTGCGCTGGGCTCGTCCGACGGCCTGCGCCGCGGCACCGAAGTGCACAACACCGGCCACCCGATCAAGGTGCCGGTGGGTCGCGCCACGCTGGGCCGCATCATGGACGTGCTGGGCAACCCGATCGACGAGCGCGGTCCGGTCAGTCACGAGCACATGGCCTCCATCCACCGCAAGGCGCCCAGCTACGACGAGCTGTCGCCCTCGCAGGAGCTGCTGGAAACCGGCATCAAGGTGATTGACCTGATCTGCCCGTTCGCCAAGGGCGGCAAGGTCGGCCTGTTCGGCGGCGCCGGCGTCGGCAAGACCGTGAACATGATGGAACTCATCAACAACATCGCCAAGGCGCACTCCGGTCTGTCGGTGTTTGCCGGCGTGGGCGAGCGTACCCGCGAAGGCAACGACTTCTATCACGAGATGGCCGAATCCGGCGTCGTCAAGCTCGACGACCTGCCCGAGTCCAAGGTGGCCATGGTCTACGGCCAGATGAACGAGCCGCCGGGCAACCGCCTGCGTGTGGCGCTGACTGGCCTGACGATTGCCGAATCGTTCCGCGATGAAGGCCGTGACGTGCTGTTCTTTGTCGACAACATCTACCGCTACACGCTGGCCGGCACCGAAGTGTCCGCGCTGCTGGGCCGCATGCCTTCCGCCGTGGGCTACCAGCCGACGCTGGCCGAGGAAATGGGCCGCCTGCAGGAGCGCATCACCTCCACCAAGGTCGGCTCCATCACGTCGATCCAGGCCGTCTACGTGCCGGCCGACGACCTGACCGACCCGTCGCCCGCCACCACCTTCGCCCACCTGGACTCCACCGTGGTGCTGTCGCGTGACATTGCGGCGCTGGGTATTTACCCGGCCGTGGACCCGCTGGACTCCACCAGCCGCCAGCTCGACCCGCTGGTGGTGGGCGAGGAGCACTACAACGTGGCCCGCGCCGTGCAGGGCACGCTGCAGCGCTACAAGGAACTGCGCGACATCATTGCGATTCTGGGCATGGACGAACTGAGCCCCGAAGACAAGCTGGCCGTGGCCCGCGCACGCAAGATCCAGCGTTTCCTGTCGCAGCCGTTCCACGTGGCCGAGGTGTTCACCGGCTCGCCCGGCAAGTACGTGTCGCTGAAAGACACCATCAATGGCTTCAAGATGATCGTGGGTGGCGAGTGCGATGCCATGCCCGAGCAGGCCTTCTACATGGTGGGCACCATCGACGAAGCGATGGAAAAAGCCAAGAAGATGGCCTAAGGCGGCCTCGAACCAGGAGCGCCACACATGGCCAACACCATTCACGTTGACGTGGTCAGCGCCGAGGAATCGATCTTCTCGGGCGAGGCCACGTTCGTGGCCCTGCCCGGCGAAGCTGGCGAGCTGGGCATCTACCCGCGCCACACCCCGTTGATCACGCGCATCAAGCCGGGCGCCGTGCGCATTAAAAAGACCGATGGCGGCGAAGAATTCGTCTTCGTGGCCGGCGGCATTCTGGAAGTGCAGCCCACCGTCGTCACCGTGCTGTCCGACACCGCGATCCGCGGCAAGGACTTGGACGAAGCCAAGGCGTCCGAAGCGCGCAAGGACGCCGAAGAGGCCTTGAAAAACGCCAAGAACGAGATCGACATGGCGCGCGCCACGTCGGAACTCGCGATCCTGGCGGCCCAGATTGCCGCGCTGCGCAAGTACCGCGAGAAGCGTTGAATCTTGCGCGGTCGCGCGG
>JAGOVZ010000225.1 GCA_018060485.1 Ottowia sp.
GGCGGCACCTGGTCGGGCAGCAGGCCCACGGCCTGGCCGCGCCGCAGCGCCTTGATCATCTGCCGCACGCCGGCCAGCGTGGTCGGCGCTGTCTCCAGCCCTTCGCGGCGGCGCGCGGTCTCGATCACTTCGGTCAGCGCCGCCTGGCGCGCCGGCCGGTACAGCACCGTGATCGGCCCATGCTCGGCGTGGTAGCGCGCGCCCACCGCCTGCGCGGTGATCTCGAAGCAGCCCATGTGCGGCGTCATGAAGACGATGCCCTTGCGCGCCGCGTAGGCCGCGTCCAGCTGGTCGACGCCCCGCCACTGCACCGGCACCGGGGCGCCAAACCACAGGCGCGGCGTCTCCGTCGCCATGCGCCCGGCCTGCGCCACGCAGGCGCGCACGTCGGCAAAGCGGTAGCCGGCGCGGCGCGCGTTTTCGGTGATGCGGCGGCGGTAGGTGGGCGACGCGGCCCAGGTCAGCCAGCCCAGCGCCGCGCCCAGCGCATGCAACAGCGCCAGCGGCCAGCGCGAGGCAAAGCGATACAAGGCCAGCATGACGGATTGGTTAAAATGCGCGGGTCGCCGAGTTATGGAACTACTTGCAGGGCGACGTTAAAAAAGTGCTGCTAAAGCGTTCGCCAGGGCTCCCCGAGAAGTTTGGCAACGCAACGTTCAAACCTCTGGAGTTTATTCAATGGAACTGGCGAACAGCTTTCTCTTCACATCCGAATCCGTCTCTGAAGGCCACCCCGACAAAGTGGCCGACCAGATTTCCGACGCCATCCTCGACGCCATCTTCGCGCAGGATCCGCGCTCGCGCGTGGCCGCCGAGACGCTGACCAACACCGGCCTGGTGGTGCTGGCGGGCGAAATCACCACCAACGCCACGGTCGATTACATCCAGGTCGCGCGCGACACGCTCAAGCGCATCGGCTACGACAACACCGAGTACGGCATCGACCACAAGGGCTGCGCGGTCATGGTCTGCTACGACAAGCAGAGCAACGACATCGCCCAGGGCGTCGATCACGCGAGCGACGACCACCTGAACACCGGCGCCGGCGACCAGGGCCTGATGTTCGGCTACGCCTGCGACGAGACCGACACGCTGATGCCGGCGCCGATCTACTACGCGCACCGCCTGGTCGAGCGCCAGTCGCAACTGCGCAAGGACGGCCGCCTGCCGTTTTTGCGCCCCGACGCCAAGAGCCAGGTGACCATGCGCTATGTGGACGGCAAGCCGCACAGCATCGACACCGTGGTGCTGTCGACGCAGCACAGCCCCGACCAGTCTGAGACCGCCACCAGGATGAAGGCCAGCTTCGTCGAGGCGGTGATCGAGGAAATCATCAAGCCGGTGCTGCCGAAAGAGTGGCTGCAGAACACCAAGTACCTGATCAACCCCACCGGCCGCTTTGTGGTGGGTGGCCCGCAGGGCGACTGTGGCCTCACGGGCCGCAAGATCATCGTCGACACCTACGGCGGTGCCTGCCCGCACGGCGGCGGCGCCTTCAGCGGCAAGGACCCGACCAAGGTGGATCGCAGCGCCGCCTACGCCGCGCGCTACGTGGCCAAGAACATCGTCGCCGCCGGCCTGGCGCGCCAGTGCCAGATTCAGGTGGCGTACGCGATTGGCGTCGCCGAGCCGATGAACATCACCGTGTACACCGAAGGCACCGGCAAGATCAGCGACGACGCCATTGCCAAGCTGGTGCGCGAGCACTTCGACCTGCGCCCGAAAGGCATCATCCAGATGCTCGATCTGCTGCGCCCGATCTACCAGAAGACCGCTGCTTACGGCCACTTCGGGCGCGATGAGCCGGAGTTCACGTGGGAGCGCACGGACAAGGCCGCGGCACTGAGGGCGGCGGCAGGGCTGTAAGCCTTTCAGGCCCTGTGTCCATCGAACCCGCCCGACCTGCGAAGGAGGGCGGGTTATTTTTTGATAGCAGCCCGCGCTTGATCTGCTTGCGCTGCGGGGTGAAAAGACCGGATATGCTGCGGTGACATGCAGCGTTCATGCTCGTCTTGGCGGTGTTGGCCTCACCCCTGCCCTCTCCCAGAGGAGAGGGAGAGGGAGAAAAACCCAAGGCCGAGCGCAGCGATGGCCCGAATGGACTTCACCCCCTTCTGGCCGTGCCGAGAAGCGCAGGGCGTGGGGCGGGCGCAGCGAAGCATGCGCGCTTCGTGAACTAACTCGCTGCCGCTGTTTGAGCGGCGAGAGCGAAGCGAACAAAGCGAGTTCGGCAGCGCCGCCTCACGACCGAGCATCGCAGGTTGCCCGCAGGGCCACGGCCAGTGGGGCCGCCTTTCTTTTGCCTACTTTTCTTTGGCGGAGCAAAGAAAAGTAGGTCGCCCGCCGGGGCGAACTCCCGGCCAGCAGCGCCTCCAACCCCCAAAAACCTCAAGCCGCAAACACCCGCCGCCCCCCCAGATAGCGTGGCCCGAAGTAGCGACTCGACACGCTGTCCTTGCGCACCGTCCCCCCCGTCGACGGCGCGTGCACGAACTGCCCGCCCCCCACATAAATCCCCATGTGCGAAAACAGCGCCCCGCCGGTATTGAAGAACACCAGGTCGCCGCGCTGCAACGCCCCCTCGTCCACCGGCACGGTGACGGCCGCCCACTGCGCCGTGCTGCGCGGCAGCCGCGCGCCACCGGCCGCCACCTGCCCGAACACGTAGTGCACCAGCCCGCTGCAATCAAACCCGCCTTCGGGCGTATTGCCGCCATAGCGGTACGGCGTGTTGACCAACAGCATGGCCTGCGCCACGCTCGCCTCGCGCCCCGCCGGGTCGAGCGCCAGCGGCGGCTGCGTGGCGGGCACGGGCGTCGGCCCACGGCGCGGCGCGCCAGCGCCAGGCGTTGCCGCGCCGCCCCGCGCCTCCGACACCGGACGCCGGCTGGCGCAGCCGGCCAGCAGCGCACCCGCGGCCAGCGTGACCAGCCATTGGCGGCGCGTGCGTGGGTCCGGCACGGTTTGAGCGGATGAAGAACAGGTCATTTCAGGCCTCTCGCGCTTGCTGGACAAGCGCCAGCAGCTATTTTATGTATAGCATACGCACTTGCCAAGCGTGTCCGCCGATTTCCAACGCCCCCGTCGCCCATGACTTTGCCCGCACACCCGCTCGCCACCGCTGCCCTGTTCGTGCTCACGGCGGTGATGGAAATCGTCGGCTGCTTCCTGCCCACGCTGTGGCTGCGCGGGCGCGCCGGCATCTGGGTGCTGCTGCCCGCCGCGCTGGCGCTGGTCGCCTTCGTGGCGCTGCTGGCGCTGCACCCCACGGCGTCGGGGCGCGTGTACGCGGCCTACGGCGGCGTGTACGTGGCGACGGCGATCGCCTGGCTGTGGCTGGTGGAGGGCGTGCGGCCGACGCCGTGGGATTTGGCCGGCAGCGCGGTGGCGCTGATCGGCATGCTGATCATCGTGTGGGGCTGGCGGCAGGGTGGGTGATGTTCAAGCCATTTCGGCCTGCAGCGCTTGTGCAGCAAGCGCGGGTAGCTATCGTTTTTAATGTTTTTTTGAACCAAAGGGCGCAGAGGTTTCGCAAATGTCGCAGAAGATCTTGGTGGTTTTTCTGCGTTTTTTTGCGCCACCTTTGCGCCCTTTGCGTTCAAAGTTCTCGGCGGCTTTGGATTCAACCCGCCCACGGCACGGGCGGCGCCTGCAGCGGCGGGCCATCGAAGCCCTTGACTTCGCCAAAGCGCGCGCTGCCGGCCTGCCAATCGCGGTGCGCCTGGCTGATGGCGGCCTTGCTGTGACCGACGAAGTTCCACCAGATCGTGATGTCGTCGGTGAACGGCTCGCCGCCGATCAGGATGGCGCGCGTGCCGGCGGGCAGGTCGAGCGCCAACTCGGTACCCCCGGGCGGCAGGTACAGCAACTCGTCTTGCACCAGCGCCTCGCCCTGCGCGGTGGCGGGGCCGGTGAGCGGCATCAAACCGTATTCAAACGCCGGATCGAGCGGCAGCGTGACCTGCGCGCCGCCAGCTGAAAACAGATCGGCGCCCACCAGCGGCGTGTGCACCAGCGCCGGCGCGCGCCGGCCCTGCCATTCACCGGCCAGCAGCACCACGTCGACACTGTCCTGCTGCCAGCGCGGCAGATCAGGGTAGTGGTCGAAGCGTGGCGCGATGTCGGCCGCGTGCGCGGGCAGCGCGATCCACAGTTGCGCGGCGTGCAGGCGGGTCTGGTCGGGTAACGATTC
>JAGOVZ010000226.1 GCA_018060485.1 Ottowia sp.
AACTGGTTGCCCAGCCCCTCGCCCTGGCTCGCGCCGGCGACCAGGCCGGCAATGTCGACAAACTCGACGATGGCGGGCAGCACGCGCTCGGGCCCCACGATGGCCGCCAGATCGGCCAGCCGCGGATCGGGCACCTCGACCACACCGGTGTTCGGCTCGATGGTGCAAAAGGGATAGTTCTCGGCCGCGATGCCGGCTTTGGTCAGCGCGTTGAAAAGCGTGGACTTGCCCACGTTGGGCAGGCCCACGATGCCGCATTGCAGGCTCATGTCGGGGCTTTCGTTGGAATCGAGGGAAACCGCTGATTCTACCGGCGCGCCAACACGTTCGGGGCCACGGGTTTATGAATCAAATTGGGCTCTGGCGCTTGTCTGTCAAGCGCGGGCAGCTACCATAAAAATAGCGTCAATCAAATCGCCAATCGGCGCTGACCGCATCGCCCGCGCGCAGCGTGGCGCCCGCGCCTTGCACGATGACGCAGTTCATGCCGAAGGTGATGGCGCCGTCCAGCACCGGGTGGGCGCGGTAGGTGGAGAGCTGGTCCAGCACTTCGGGGCTGCTCACGCCGGTGGCGGGGTCGACGTTGGGGATGGGGCAGCGCGGGCAGGGCTTGACGGGGCGCAGCACCACGGTGTCGCCCTCGCCGGTGGTGATGCGCAGCTCGGCCAGCCGGTCTTCGTCCTGCGCGGCCACGCCGTCGATGACGATGTTGGGGCGAAAGCGCTCCATGCCCACGGGCGCGTGGCCGGCGGCGGCCAGGCGCGCGTTGAGTTCATCCAGCGAGGCCTGGCTGGCCAGCAGCAGCGGAAAGCCGTCGACAAACTCGACCGGCGCGTCGACCTCGCCCGTCCACTGTTTGGATGCCAAGCGCGTCACTTCGGGGTCAAAGCGCACCAGGCGCAGGCCGGGCACGCCCAGAAAGTCGCTGAACCACTGCGCAGCCACGTCGCCCATGTCCCAGGCGGCGACTTCGTCCTTCCAGACCTGCACGCGGGTGGGTTTTTCGACCTCGTTTAGCCCCAAGTGCAGCGCCAGCATGCCGGGCGCGCGCAGCACGACTTCCAGCGTGCGGATCTGCGGGCGCACCAGCGCCATGCGCGGCAGCTCGCGCTGGGTGACGAAGCGGCCGGCGGCGTCGACCACCATCCACGCGCGGTCGAGGTCGAGCCCGGTGTCCATCAACTGCGCCTCAGACAGCGCCACGCCCGCGCAGGACTTCACGGGGTGGACAAAAAGCGCGCTCACGGTGGCGCGCACGTCGGCATCGACAGGGCGATTGGTCACTACGATATCCATAGCTGGTCGCGCTTGCTGGACAAGCGCCGGAGGCCGGATTTGATCATAAAACCGTGCCGCCTCTTCACAGATCAGCGCCGCCTACAATGCCCCCATCATGGCCGCTTCAGTCGACATTTGCATCCGTGGCGCCGGCATTGTGGGCCGCACGCTGGCGCTGCTGCTGGCGCGCGAGCGCCTGCGCGTGGCGCTGGTGGCGCCGCCGCCCGACGCCGCCAGCGGCCACGGCGACGTGCGCGCCTACGCCCTCAGCCCCGCCGCCCGCACGCTGCTGCAAGGCCTGCGCTGCTGGCCGAACGAGCGCGCAGCCACGCCCGTGCTGGCGATGGAAGTGCATGGCGACGAGCGCGGCGCGGTGCGATTTGACGCCACGGCGCAAGGCGTGCCGGCGCTGAACTGGATCGTCGACGTGCCAGCGCTCGAAAAGCTGCTGGCCGAAGCCGTCAATTACCAAAGCGGCATCGACGTGGTGGCCGAGCCGGTCGCCGCGCCGCTCACCGTGGTGTGCGAAGGCCGCGCCAGCCGCACGCGCGCCGAATTGGGCGTGGAGTTCGACACCACGCGCTACCCGCAGCACGCCATTGCCACGCGGCTCGATTGCGAGCGCCCGCACGGCCAGGTGGCGCGCCAGTGGTTCACGGCCGAGGGCGACATCGTCGCCTTTCTGCCGCTGGACGGCGCCGACGGCCGTCAGGTGGCCGTCGTCTGGTCGGTGCTGGCCGACCGCGTACCCGCGCTGCTGGCGCTGGACGACGCGGCCTTTGCCGCGCGCCTGCATGAATTGAGCGGCGGCGCTTTGGGCGCGCTGGCGCAAACCGGCCCGCGCGCCAGCTGGCCGCTGCTGCTGGCGCGCGCCACGCGCTGGGTCGGCGCCCTGCCCGGCCGCCCGGGCGAGAGCTTTGCACTGGCCGGCGACGCCGCCCACGCCATGCACCCGCTGGCCGGGCAGGGCCTGAACGTCGGCCTGGGCGATGCCGCCGAGCTGGCGCAGGTGCTGGCCGCGCGAGAGCCGTGGCGCTCGCCGGGCGATTTGAAGCTGCTGCGCCGCTACGAGCGCGCGCGCCAGGGCGACTGGCTGCGCATGAGCCTGGCCACCGATGGCCTGCAGCAACTGTTTGGCCGGCCCGAACCCGTCGCCGCGCTGCTGCGCAACTGGGGCATGGCCGCGTTCGACGCCAGCGGCCCGCTCAAGCGGCGCATTGCGCGGCTGGCCATGGGAACTGCGTGAGCCCCAGCGGGCTCAGACTGCTTTATTTCAATTTCAAACTACAACCGTTCCCATGAAACTCAGCACATTCGCGCGCACTGGCCTCACCGCCCTGGTTCTGGCGCTGCCCTTCGTCGCCGCCGCGCAGGAAGCCACGCTGCGCAAGAACCTGGCCGAGCGCGTGCCCGGCCTGTCCGACATCGACGAGGTGCGCAAGACGCCGATGAATGGTCTGTATGAAGTGCGCGTGGGCACCGAAATTTTCTACACCGATGCCGAGGGCAACTACCTGCTGCACGGCAACCTGCTGGACACCAAGGCACGCAAGAACCTGACCGAGGAGCGCATCGAAAAGCTCACCGCCATCGACTTCAAGGAACTCAACGTCAAGAACGCCTTCACCATGGTGCGCGGCAACGGCAAGCGCAAGATCGCGGTGTTTGAAGACCCGAACTGCGGCTACTGCAAGCGCTTCGAGAAGGACCTGGCCAAGATCAACAACGTCACGGTGCACTTTTTCCTGATCCCGATCCTGGGCGCCGACTCGGTTGAAAAGTCGCGCCAGATCTGGTGCAGCGCCGACAAGGTCAAGACCTGGAACGACTGGATGCAGCGCGACGTGACGCCCAAGGGCGCCGGCAGCTGCAACACCGACGCACTGACGGCCAACCTCGACTTCGCCAAGAAGTACCGCATCACCGGCACGCCGACGCTGGTGTTCGAGGGCGGCCAGCGCGTGCCGGGCGCCATCAACGCGCAGCAGATCGAGGAACTGCTGGCCAAGAACTGATCGGGTGCTTCGAGTTGCCCGCGCACAAGCCCTGCCGTGACCGAGCCCGATCGACTGACTTTGGCCGACCGGCAGCCGCCGCGCTGGCGGCTGATCTACCTCGTCGCCTACGGCTCGCTGGTGCCCTTGGCGGCCTTGGCGCTGCTGTTGTGGTGGCCTCAGGCGCCGGCGCGCGCTGCCCTCGGTCTGGCGCTGACCAGCTACAGCGCCATGCTGGCATCGTTCATCGGCGGATTTCACTGGGGCATTGGCCTGCGCTACATGGCCACCACGTCGGAGATGCCGACCTTCCACTTTGTCTGGGGGCCGGTGCCGGCCTACCTGGCGTGGGGCGCGTTCTTGCTGCAGCCGCCGCTGTCGCTGGTGCTGCTGGCGGCCGTGCTGGTGCTGGCGTATCTGGTCGATGCGCGAACCTGGCCCGGCGCCGGGCTCGGGCCCTGGTTGCCGCTGCGGCGCCAGGTGACGATGGTCGCCGTGGCCTGCTGCCTGCTGGGCACGGGCGCCCTGTGGCCATGACGCGCGCATGAGCACATCGCCCGCCCGAACCCGCCGCAAACCAGCCGCGGCACCCGCGCCAGCCGTGCGCTACGACGTGCGCATGGCGAGCCTGGGTGGCCACCGGTTTGGCGTGCAGATCCGCATCGAGCAGCCCGCCGCCACGCAGCGCGTGTCGCTGCCGGCGTGGATTCCCGGCAGCTACCTGATCCGCGAATTCGCGCGCCACCTGCTGCCCATGCACGCCGCGCAAGGCCGCACCGAGCGCGCCTGCACGCAAATCGACAAAAGCACCTGGGACATTGATTGCGACCCGCGCCGGCCGCTGGTGCTGCGCTACGAGGTCTACGCCTTCGACAACTCGGTGCGCACCGC
>JAGOVZ010000227.1 GCA_018060485.1 Ottowia sp.
GGCATCATGCCGGGCCACATCCACAAGAAGGGCCGTGTCGGCGTGGTCAGCCGCTCCGGCACGCTGACCTATGAAGCGGTGGCCCAACTGACCGAACTCGGCATCGGCCAGTCGACTGCCGTGGGCATCGGCGGCGACCCGATCAACGGCCTCAAGCACATCGATGTGATGAAGGCCTTCAACGACGACCCCGAAACCGACGCCGTGATCATGATCGGCGAAATCGGCGGCCCCGACGAGGCCGAAGCCGCGCGCTGGTGCAAGGACCACATGACGAAGCCGGTGGTCGGCTTCATCGCTGGCGTGACGGCGCCTCCGGGCAAGCGCATGGGCCACGCCGGCGCGCTGATTTCGGGCGGCGCCGACACGGCGGATGCCAAGCTGGCGGTGATGGAGGAGTCGGGCTTCAAGGTCACGCGCAACCCGTCCGAGATGGGCAAGCTGCTCAAGGCCTTGCTGTAGCGCGAACCCGCGCGCCTGCTTGCGGCGGGCGGCGCAGCTTGCAATACAGCCGGATGCCTTGGCAGGTCATCCGGCTGTATTATTTGTATCGCGTCCATTCCATCGAAAAGAGACAACGTGGAAGACTTCTTCACCGCCCATTTCTGGGTCGCTGTCGGTCAAATCATCATGATCGACATCCTGCTTGGTGGCGACAACGCCGTGGTCATTGCGCTGGCCTGTCGCGGACTGCCGCCGCACCAGCGCACCAAGGGCATCATCTGGGGCACTGCCGGCGCCATCGTGCTGCGCGTGATCCTGATCGCCTTTGCGCTGGCGCTGCTGCAGATCCCGTTTCTCAAGTTCGTCGGCGCACTGCTGCTGATCTGGATCGGCGTCAAGCTGATTGCGCCGGAGGACGAAGATTCGCACGCCAACATGCAGAGCAGCGACAAGCTGTGGGGCGCCATCAAGACCATCATCGTGGCCGACCTGGTGATGAGCGTCGACAACGTCATCGCCATCGCCGGCGCGGCCCAGAGCGCGGGCGAGAAGCACCAGTTGCCGCTGGTCATCTTCGGCCTGCTGGTGAGCATCCCGATCATCGTCTGGGGCAGCCAGCTGGTGCTCAAGCTGATGGATCGCTTTCCGATCATCATCACGCTGGGCGGCATGCTGCTGGGTTGGATTGCCGGCACCATGGCGCACACCGATCCGGCGCTGGTGCCCTACATCCCGCAGGATCGCGCGGTGCACTACGCGATGGGCGTCGCGGGCGCCTTGCTGGTGCTGGCCATCGGCAAGCTGGTGCAAAGCCGGCGCCGCGGTCCGCCAGCGGCCGGCGCGGCTTGAAGGATCGCGATTGAAAGCACCATCGGCCGCCCGTGATCAGGTCGTCGTGGCCGCTTGCCGGCGCGAGGGCGGCGCATGAATTTCGAGTACAGCGCCCTGTCGGATGTCGGGCGCCACCGCGCCAACAATGAAGACGCGGTGATGGTCGACCCCGCGCGCGGCATCGTGGTGCTGGCCGATGGCATGGGGGGTTACAACGCCGGTGAAGTGGCCAGCGCGTTGGCGGTTGACCTGATTGCCGGCGAACTGGGCCGCTGGCTGGAAGAGGCGGCGACCGTGGCCAGCACGCGCGATGTGCGGCGGGCCATGGAAATCTGCGTCGACAACGCCAACCGATCCATCTTCGACGCCGCTCACACGCACGAAGCCTACGCCGGCATGGGCACGACGCTGGTCATGGGTGTGCTGCACCAGGGCGTGTTCGTGATTGGCCACGTCGGCGATTCACGCGCCTACCGCTGGCGCGAAGGCATGCTGGCCAGGCTGACGCGCGACCATTCCCTGCTGCAGGAACAGATCGATATCGGCCTGATCACCGAAGAAGAGGCGGCGGCCTCGGGCAACCGCAATCTGGTGACACGCGCGCTCGGCGTCGAGGACACGGTGCTGCTCGATCTGCAGGAGACCGACATCGCCTTCGGCGACGTGTTCCTGCTGTGCTCCGATGGCTTGAACGACATGCTGGCCGACGACGACATCGCGGCCGTGCTGGCCGCTGGCATGACGCTGGAACAGACCGCACAGCGGCTGATTGACCTGGCCAACGAACGCGGCGGCCGCGACAACGTGTCGGTCATCGTCGTGAAAGCGCATGAACCGCCTAAAAAGTCCGGGGTGATGGCCAAATTGCTGAGAAAATGAGCGCAAGATGGCTTGCCTTCGGCCCATGAAATCGGCTTCAATGGGCGACCCATCACCAGCACAAGCTACAAAAACGGGAGTCATTTCATGCCGAAGTTGATCGTCTCGATCGACGGCGTTGTCGTCAAGGAATTCCAGCTGACCAAGGATCGCTCGACCATTGGCCGGCGGCCCTACAACGACGTGGTCATCGACAACCTGGCCGTCAGTGGCGAGCACGCCGTCATCCAGATGGCGGGCGGCCAGGCCACGCTCGAGGATCTGGGCAGCACCAATGGCACCTACGTCAATGGCAAGGCGGTCAAGAAACATGCGCTGGTGAATGACGACACGGTCGAAGTCGGCAAGTACAAGATCAAGTTTCTGGATGGCGACACCTTGTCCGGCCCAGCCAGTCTGACCGGCGCGGGCCTGTCGGTGCCAATGGGGATGGATGAGCCGGTCAGTGGTGCTGCTGTCAATGCGCCTGTCGATGGACCGAGCGTGCGGGTGCTTAACGGCGCCGCGGTCGGGCGCCAGATGAAGCTGACCAAGATCGTCACCACGGTGGGCAAGCCGGGGCTTTGCGTGGCCTCCATCACGCACAAGGCGCACGGCTACGACCTGGCTCAGGTGGAGGGGCAGCATGTGGCGGCGGTCAACGGCGTGACTGCGGATTGCGGCCCGATCACCCTCAAGAACCGCGATCAGATCGATCTGGGCGGCATTCGTCTGGAGTTCGTCGACCGTTGAGCACGCGCCCGGCACCGGGCGCGGCCAGCAGGCTCTGGGCGGGCTTTCGGCGCCATCGCAAACGCACGCTGGCCACCGCAGCGCTGGTGCTGCTGGCCGTATTGCACGCTTCCGGAATATGGAGCTTCTCGGCGCTGCAGCGCCTGGACGAAGCCCTGTACGACCGGCGCCTGCAGCTGACCATGCCCGGCACGCTCGACGAGCGCGTGGTCATTATCGACATCGACGAGCGCAGCCTGGCGCGGCTGGGCCAATGGCCCTGGAGCCGCACCCGCGTGGCCGCACTGGTGCGCGAGTTGCTCGAACGTCAACAGGTCGCCGCACTGGGCATGGACGTGGTGTTTGCCGAGCCGGATGGCAGCTCCGGCCTGCAGCACCTGCAGCAACTGGCACGTGAAGACCTGCGCGGCAACGCCGCGTTTGCAGATTGGCTGGCCCGCACGGCGCCGACGCTCGACTACGACGGCGTGCTGGCCGCGGCGTTGCAAAGCGGCCCGGTGGCGCTGGGCTACTACTTCAGCAGTGACCGCGACGCGCGCCGCTCGGGCACGCTGCCGCGCCCGCTGGCACAGGTCGATGCCCTGCCGCCCGGCATGCTGCAGTGGGACGGCCACGGCGGCAACATCGCGCCCTTGACGGCTGCGGCGCGTGCCGCCGGCTTCTTCAACTCGGTGGCCGATCCGGACGGCAAGGTGCGCGCCGTGCCGCTCATTGCCGGGTTTGACGGCGCGCTCTACGAATCGCTGTCACTGGCCATGCTGCGCCTGGGGCGGGGCGAGCCGCCGCTGCAAGTGCGCCGCGTCGGCGGCGCGCCGGGTGGCGCGGTGACGTCGGTGATGCTGGGCGGCGGCGCGCAGATGCTGCAAATGCCGCTCGACACGCGCGGCACCGCCCTGGTGCCCTACCGCGGACCAGGCGGGCCGAACGGCGGGTCGTTTCGCTACATCTCGGCGGTCGATGTGCTTGAAGGCCACCTTGCGCCCGCCCAGCTCAAGGGCCGTTACGCGCTGTTGGGCTTCACCACGCCGGGCCTGATGGACTTGCGCGCCACGCCGGTGGGCGAGGCGTACCCGGGCGTCGAAGTGCACGCCAACCTGGTCTCCGGCATGCTCGACGGCCGCATCGCCGCGCGGCCCGACTATGCCGCCGGCTATGAAGTGGCCCTGCTGCTGCTGCTGGGCGCCGTGCTTGCCATCGGCCTGCCCATGCTGTCGGTCGGGCGCGCGCTGGCGCTGGGGCTGGCGCTGATCGGCGGACTGCTTGCGCTCGA